>VFZS01000396.1 GCA_016871095.1 Acidobacteriota bacterium | reverse complement strand
CCGCACCGGCTACCTGGTGTGCACGGACCAGCTCGACGGCAGCAGCGAATACCGCATCTACCGGCGCGAGGGAGCGCCCGGCAGGCCCCACGACCACTCCGAGGTGCTCAAGGTCGTCCGCGGCGGCGCGGACTCGACCGATGGCATCGAAATCACTTCCTCGGCTCTCGGGTCCCAGTTCCCCCATGGCCTGATGGTCGCCATGAACAGCGGTCCGAAGAACTTCCTGCTGTTCCGCTGGGAAGACATCGCCAGGACCGGCTCACCCGCGCTCCAGACCGTGAGCGGCGCGCACACGGCCCGCTGACAGCGCCGCCCATCTGTTATCTTGGCGCTGAGGACTAGATGTATGCGCAGTCGTCTTGTTTGTGTTCTCTGGCTCGCCGTGCCGCTGCTGGCCCAAGACCCTCGCGGCCGCATCCTGGGCCGGGTCACCGATTCCAGCGGCGCCATCGTCCCCGGCGTCCAGGTCACGGCCACCAACCAGGCCACCAATGTGGCGGCTTCCGGCGTCACCAACGAGCAGGGCAACTACGATATCCCCTACCTGCTGCCCGGCATCTACCAGGTCGCCGCCGAACTCCAGGGCTTCAAGAAGTACGTGAGAGACGGTCTCGAGGTCCGCGTCAGCGACCGTCTCTCGCTGGACATCGTGCTTGAGCCCGGCGTTATCACCGAGGCCGTCACCGTCACTGGCCAGACGCCGCTGCTCGAGACCAGCACCGCCTCGATCGGTCAGGTGGTGGACAACCGCCGCCTCACCGAGCTGCCCCTTAGCGGAGGCAATCCCTTCACCCTCACCCGCCTCGCGCCCGGTGTCATCAACTTCGGCGCGCCCAACCATCCCAACCTGGGCCCGGCCGTCGAGGTGGTTTCCAACATCGCCGTCAGCGGCACGCGCGATCACAACAGCGAGTACTCCATCGACGGCACTCCCGCCATGTGGGGCCGCAACGCCGCCATGGTGCCGCCCGCCGACATGGTCCAGGAGTACAAGGTCCAGACCTCGACTTTCGACGCCAGCGTGGGCCACTCCCCCGGCGGCGTCATCAACGTGAGCCTGCGCTCCGGGTCCAATGCCCTGCGCGGCAGTCTCTACAACTTCCACAACAACAACGTGCTCCAGGGCATCGACTTCTTCCAGCGCCAGTACCTTTACAATCCCGCCACCGGCCCCGTCACCGAGGCCAAGCGCAAGGAGGTCGCGCCCCAGCACGTCATCAACCGCTACGGCGCCACGGTTGCCGGCCCGCTGTGGCTGCCCGGCCTCTACAACGGCCGCGACCGCAGCTTCTGGACCTACGGCTTCGAGGGCCTCATCCGCCCCGGGACCGAACGCGGCGGCTACTCCCACACCGTCCCCACGCTCCGCCAGCGCCAGAGCGATTTCTCCGAGCTGCTGGCTCTGGGAACGCGCTACCAGGTTTACGATCCCGCCACTATCCAGCCCGCCGCCGGCGGCCGCTTCAGCCGCCAGCCGCTGCCCGGCAATATCATTCCCGCCTCCCGCCTCGACGGCATGGCCCGCAACCTGCTCCAGTATTGGCCGGAGCCTAACACTGCGGGCAGCGCCGACGGGCGTCTCAACTACTTCCGCCCCTTGCGCTCGCAGAACGAGTACTCCTCCCACACCGTCCGTGCGGACCACAACTTCAGCCAGGACCACCGCGTCTTCGCGCGCTACAGCCAGACCCACCAGCTCTTCCGCTCCGGTCAGAACTTCCCCAACCTCGCCAACGGCAACACCC
This sequence comes from Acidobacteriota bacterium, assembly GCA_016871095.1. Taxonomy (GTDB): domain Bacteria; phylum Acidobacteriota; class Terriglobia; order Bryobacterales; family Bryobacteraceae; genus VFZS01. The sequence continues at coordinate 3,709 of VFZS01000396.1, read as the reverse complement.
GCCACCGCTACAACAAGAGCGGCGGCTTCGACGACGTCTACGTCTTCAACCCCACCCTCCTGCTGAACTTCCGTTACGGCTTCAGCCGCTTCATTCAGACCTTCGACCCCCTGGGCATGGGCTTCGACCTGGCGGCGGCGGGCTTCTCCAAGGACCTGGTCGCGCGCCTGGATCCGGCGGGCATCACCTTCCCCCAAATCGCCGTGGACCAGCTGGCGCAGCTCGGCTCCACCTACGTCACCGGGGCCTACACCAACTACCACACCTGGGCCGGCGACCTCACTCACACCCGCGGCAACCACAGCCTGCGCTTCGGCGGCGAGTACCGCCTCTTCCGCGAGCACGCTCTCAACTACAACTACTCGACCCCCCGCCTCGAATTCGGCTCCGCTTACACCAACGGCCCGCTCGACAACTCGCCCGCCGCTCCCATCGGCCAGGGCCTGGCTTCCTACCTGTTCGGCATCCCCACCGGCGGCCGCATCGACGTGAACGCTTCCTACGCCGAGCAATCCACGTACGCCGCTCTCTACTTGCAGGACGACTGGAAGCTCACTCCCCGGCTCACCCTCAATCTTGGGTTGCGCTACGAATATGAGGGCCCGCCCACCGAGCGCTTCAATCGGAGCGTCCTGGCCTTCGACTTCTCGACCGCCAACCCCATCGAGGCGCGGGCCCGCGCCAACTACGCCGCGGCCCCTATCCCCGAGGTGCCTGCGGACCGCTTCCGCGCCCTGGGCGGGCTGACCTTCGCCGGCGTCGGCGGCAACCCCCGCCGCCTGTGGAATCGCGATCCGGTGAGCTTGTCGCCCCGCTTCGGCCTGGCCTACTCGCTTCACTCGAAGACCATCCTGCGGGCCGGTTACGGCGTCTTCTTCGTGCCCCTGGGAGTGGACCGCTCCACCGTCAACCAGAGCGGCTACACCCAGCGCACGAACCTGACCGCCAGCAACGACAACGGCCAGACGTTCATCGCCTCGCTCGCTAACCCCTTCCCACAAGGGTTCCAGCAGGCGCCCGGCGCCTCCGGCGGCCTGTCCACCGATGTGGGCATGGGGGTCAGCTTCTTCAACCAGAGGGCCCGCAATGGCTACCTCCAGCGCTGGAGCTTCGGTCTCCAGCAGGAGCTGCCCCAGCGAGTGCTGCTCGAGGCAACCTACGTGGGCAGCCGCGCGGTCAAGCTCGCCGCCGGCCGGCAGTACAACCCAGTGCCCGCCGCCTACCTCAGCCGCTCGCCGGTGCGCGACCAGGCCACCATCGACCGCCTCACCGCCCAGGTCGCGAATCCCTTCTACCCGCTCCTGCCCGGTACCGGCCTTTCCGGCCGCAACGTCGCCCGCAGCCAGCTCCTGCGACCCTACCCGCACTTCACCGGTGTCAGCGCCACCGAGACCATCGGATACTCCTGGTACCACTCCCTCCAGACCCGCGCCGAGCGCCGCTTCCAGCACGGCTTCACCGCCCAGCTCAGCTACACCTGGTCCAAGTTCATGGAGGCCACCGACTTCCTCAATGCCACCGATGCGTTCCTTGAGGAACTCATCTCCGACCAGGACCGGCCCCACCGCTTCACCTTCAGCGGCATCTGGGAATTGCCTTTCGGTCCAGGCCGGCCCCTCCTGTCAAATGCCCGGGGAGTACTGGCGCACCTGGCCGGCGGCTGGCAGTTTCAGGGAGTCTACGAAGGACAGACCGGCGCGCCCATCGGCTTCGGCAATATCATCTTCTACGGCAACGTCCAGGACATCGTTCTGCCGCGCGACCAGCGCACCACCACGCGCTGGTTCAACATCGACGCCGGCTTCGAGCGTGACCCGGCCAGACAGCTTGCCCAGAACATCCGCGCCTTCCCCACGCGCTTCTCCGGGCTGCGCAGCCACGGCCTTAACATCTGGAATCTTTCGGCGCTCAAGAACTTCACCATTCGCGAGCGCTTCAAGATCCAGTTCCGCACCGAGTGGCTGAACGCCCTGAACCACTCGCATTTCTCCGGTCCGGTGACCGGCGTCACCAACACCCTGTTCGGCAGCGTTACCGCCACCAGCGGCTTCCCCCGCCAGGTCTACTTCGCCCTCAAGGTGTTATTCTGAGCGGGGAAACCCGGGGACAGGCCACCCTGTCCCTCCGTGGACAGGGCGGCCTGTCCCCGCTCCAAGGAGCATGCCAATGAACAGACGCACTTTTCTCTCCGCCGCCGCGGCGCCCCTCGTGGCCGCCCCCCAGCGCGGCAAGCAGCCCAACTTTGTTTTCATTTACACCGACGACCAGCGCTTCGACGCCATCCGTGCCCTCGGCCGGCAGCCCTGGCTGCGCACCCCCAACATGGATCGCTTGCTCCGCCAGGGAGCGCTGTTTCGCAACGCCTTCGTCACCACCTCGCTGTGCTCGCCCAGCCGCTCCTCGCTGATGACCGGCTGCTACGCCCACACCACCGGCGTGGTGGACAACCAGCGCACCAGCCTGCTGCGTGACGATGTCCCGCTGCTGTTCCCGCTGCTGCGCCAGGCCGGCTACGCCACCGCTTACGTGGGCAAGGTTCACGTCCCCAATTTCTTCGAGGGCGACCGGGGGCTCGACTTTGTGGCCAGTTTCCCCGGCCAGGGCGCTTACTTCAACAACAAGTTCCTGGTGGACGGCAAACCCACGGCCACCGAGGGCTACATCACCGGCCACATCAACCGCTACGCCCTCGAGTTCCTCGCCCGGCGCGACCGCGCCAAGCCCTTCGTGCTCTTCGTGGGCCACAAGGCCGTCCACGGCCCCTTCGAGCCGGACCCCAAGCACAAGCCTCTCTTCGAGAACGAGTGGATGCCGCTGCCCAAGACCTGGGACGACGACTACCAGGGCCGGCCGTCCTACTTGAAGACGCGGCGCAAGTCCTGGCACGGCCTCGAGGGTCTGCTCGCCAAGTTCCCCTACAGCGAATGGCAGCGCAAGATCGCGGCCTGCCTGGTTTCCGTGGATGAGGGCGTGGGGCAGATCCTCCGCCAGCTCGAGCAGGAAGGGCAGCTCGACGACACCGTCGTCATCTACTCCAGCGACAACGGCTACTTCCAGGGCGAGCACGGTCTCAACGACAAGCGGGCCATGTACGAGGACTCGATCCGTGTGCCGTTCCTGGTTCACTACCCGCGGATGATCAAGCCGGGCGCCGTCTTCGACCAGATGGTGCTCAACGTCGATCTGGCTCCGACGCTGCTGGACCTGGCCGGCGTTGCCAGACCGCCCGCCATGCACGGCCGGTCCTGGAGACCCGTGCTCGAAGGCAAGGACCCCGCCGGGCGGGAGGCCTGGCTGTACGAGTACAACTGGGAGAAGGCCTATCCCTTTGACCCCACGCAGTACGGCGTGCGCACGCGGCGCTATAAGTACATCCGCTATCCCGACCTTTCGCACCCCGACCCCGACTACCCCATGCGCGGCGAGCTGCCCTACGACGAGCTCTACGACCTGGAGAGCGACCCCCTGGAAATGCGCAACCTGGCCCGCGACCCCGCCGCCGCCAGCCTCCTCGGCCGCATGCAGGACCTGCTCAAGAAGCTGCTGGCGGAAACCGCCTATCCGGGCGGCTACCGCTAGTACTACTGTGTTGCCAAGCAGACATTCTGTGGTAGAATTGTTTTGTGGGTACACAGTCCGCGCCAGGCCCACAGGAGAAACGCTTCGCGGCATACACGGATGGCCTGGCGAAAGCCGCAGGGCACGCTGA
>VFZS01000395.1 GCA_016871095.1 Acidobacteriota bacterium | reverse complement strand
GATCTGGCACCCCGGCCCGTCTGAGGAAGATTCGCTAGACTGGCTGAGGCGAACCTATTCGCAGGTGAACAACGGCCGGCGGACAGACGTTCCCATTCCCAAGCGAATCACGGTTCTGATTCCCTTACCTGTCCTTGAGCAGAGTCCCTATTCGGTTTGCCTCGTGGACACGAAGGGCATAGACGGCCCCGCCGCCGCGCGGCCAGATCTCACGGCTTACTTTGACGACTCCCGGGCGCTGGTGGTCCTGTGTTCTTCCTTCAATGACGCACCTGATAGTACGAGCCAATTGGTACTTCAGCACATCGCGGAGACTTCTCCGAGCGATAGAGTGGCTGGTCGACTCGTGCTGCTGGCCCTCCCACGTGAGGGAGAGCCCCTGAATGTGAGGGACGACTCGGGGAACTTGGCCGGAACGGCTGCGGAGGGTAACACCCTAAGGGAGCATGACATTGCCACGTCGCTGCGGATGGTCGGCTCTCCACGATTGCCCATCTGGTTCTGGAGTCCAGATTCAGACGCCTCGACCCGCGTTGCGCAGTGGCTCGTGGAGCGGATCGCCCAAGTGCGCGAAGCGCACGCTGAGCGCATCAGGGCAGTGACGGAGGTTGTCCGGGATGTGGCCCGCGATCTTCAGGATCAGCGGCGTGCGGTCGCCCAGGCCGAGGCTTTGCGTCGCGTCGCGATTTTCGTCCAGCAGCATGCGGAGGGCCCAGGACTCCAATCACGCGTGCATGACAGGCTCCTCGAAGCGATCAGGACACAGCATCCCCGAACTGTGTGGGCTTCGGTCCGCCGGCTCGGAAGCTGGCTCAACCTGGATGTCTATTATTACTTGGGTGCGGGTGCCGAGATCGGAGTCCGACAAGCTGTGCAGGAGGTTTTCGACGGTTTGCGTGAGCTTCTCGAGAACATGCGTGGCGACGACAGCCTTGGGCCCGCGCACGGCCTGCTGGGCGAACTGCTGCTTAACGCTAGGGTGTGGCGTGACCGCTTCATCGAAGAAGTGAGGCAGGCTGGCCAGCAGACTTTCAGACTGGCGCTCCGGGATGCCAGCCAGATGTGGAAACAGTGTGAGTCGCGGTACGGCCAGGGACCAGGGTTTCGCGAGAACGTTGCCAGTGATCTGGACCAGTGGTTTCGCGGAAACGAGGTCAGGGAGCTCCGTGATAGACTTGACTCGCGCATCAGGACTGCATGGGACGGCGAGGTCCTGGGCCCAATGCGCCAGCTCTGTGATTCAACCGCAAGCACTGGGCCATTGGAGGCGCAGGCTGGAAGCGCTGTCGGCCCCCTGCCACCGAAATGACCTCTGGCAGGCCAGTGTGGCCACGCCTCAGCGGCCTGGGAGGCGACTGGCCTCATTCGCTCGGGCGGAAGGGAAGCTTGCGGATTCTGGTTCCGCGAGGAGTGGCGGTGACGGCCAATCCGCCGGCAAGATGAGGACCGACTTGCCGGAGGATGGCGAGGACAAGTTCGGTGGTCGAATGGGCGCGCAGAAGCTGAAAGCGAAGCCAAATGACCGAAGGTACGGCCGCGTTCGACTCGGCCAGGAGCCTGTGGAAGTCGCGGTCGAGCGTCACGCAGGTTCGACCTTCCTTTTCGGCGCGCTCCATGATCGCGGCGTCGGAGGCGGACGCGAACCCGATCTCCTCAGTGTGGACCGCGTCTACGCCTGCGCTTCGGAGAAGCCCTGCGCTTCCCAGCGGCAGCCCCTGATCCAGAAGCAGCTTGTACATTTGGCGACCGGCTACGAAACCAAGTCGAGGATCTCGATGCGGTCATCCAAGTTGGCTGCCGCGAAGGCCAGCGCTTGCTTGAGATCTTCGTCTTCCAACGACGGGTAATCGCGGAAGAGTTCGGCGCGGTCGGGGTAGGTCGCCATGATCTCAAGCACCCGCTTGACGGTGAGCCTTAGGCCCCGGATGCAGGGCTGGCCGCCCATCTTGCCGGGCTCGATGGTGATGTGCTCGAATGGCGGCTTGAGCGTCATTTCTCCATTTTACGCTTCGCGGAGAGGATTCGCCTCGGCCCAAGTCCGTCAGTACTCGCTCCGGCCGGGCGTGATCCTGTCATGGCGCGCGAGCGGAGGGACCGCACGCGAGTATGAGCACTCAGGGCTGTGGGGCCTTCTTACTCAAGTAGGTCGCCACGGTTGCGGCAATCCCGACGACGAGTTCGACTTCTTCGCGCCTTGGCTCGCGTCCTTCTTGCAGGTGGCGCCCCATTTCGGATGCATAGCCCCAGGCCTTCTCGACGGCCGAATCTAAGGGTTTCGGAATCAGCCCCGGGTCCCGCTTGAGGATTTCGCCTAAGGTCGCGCTTGCGTCGCCGGACACCACTCGGGCTGTACATTCGAGTGCGGCGAAGGCGTGCTGAATTGCGCCGGTGAGGTCCGCGGTAGGACGCCGGGATAAGCACCCGAGCGCTTTGTGGATCTCGCCTGCCGAGGTCGTGAGAGCGCTCTGTTCCAGCGCTGGGATCGCTGTGCGAACAACCGCTTCGAAGGCTTCCGTGCCCCGCGTCGTGATCCTCCCCTGCGCCAACTGCCAGCCAATTCCCGCATGCAGGAAGTACTGATTCAAGGTGGCGGAGAACTCGCGCGCAGAGTCACCTCCCTGTCTACACTCGTCCAACTCCTCCAACCTACGGCAGATCGCCTCGATGAAATCATAGACGAGGTGCCAGTCCCAACTCGAGACTAGCCGTGCAAGTTGCACGGGCGAGGACACGCCGGACTGGCAGGGTTCAGCCGATTCCCACGGTTTCTTGCCAATTCGTGCGGCGAGGGCGAAGAGGCCGTCGTAGTCCAGCCTTTCCTCGACCGCGTTGTCAATCACCACCTTGCGAAGCTCCTTTGGCGCGTCCTCCCGGATCGTGATCTCAGTCTGACCTGGGGCAGCCCGATATCCGTACCGTTCAGAGAAGACCGCCGACGCCTCAGCGCCATCCGGCGCGTCGTCATGCTCGCCTCGCATGAGGTGTTCAAGCGCATTGACTACGGCGACGCACAGGCTGTTCACGTAATCACGGCGCGACTGATAGGTGCTTGAACCCGACGATTTCCAGTAGCTGTACCAATCCCAGAGCGACCCGAACTTGTTTGGATCGGCGATCTCGAGGGGACCAAGATCGGAGCCGAGGCGAGTGCGGAGCTGCACGCAGCCCTGCTCCGGGTCATCGATCCTCGCGTGGCCTGTGGCCACGGCGATCATGACGGATTTGATTTGCCGAATTCTCTCAAGAACGTCCTAAAAGGGGGACAGACGGAGCTGCCCCCGTGGCAGGGGGACAGCTCCGTCTGTCCGCAGTTTCGGCGGCCTCCCTAGTAGACCAGCAGGCGCTCGGCGGCGCGGGCCAGGTCGTCCACCTGAGGGAGAATCTCGTCCTCCAGGTGGGGGTTGTATGCGACCCAGGTGTCCAGGGCGGCGACGCGGGCGACGGGGGCGTCCAGGCAATCGAACAACTCGCCTGCGATGCGGGCGGCGATCTCCGCTCCGTAGCCAAACGAGAGAGTGTCCTCGTGGGCCACCACCACGCGGCTGGTCTTTGCCACCGAAGCGCGGATGGCCTCCCAGTCGTAAGGCGCCAGGGTGCGCAGGTCGATGATCTCGATGGTCCAGGCGGGGTCCTTCTTCTCGATCTGGAGCGCGGCCTGGAGCGCCTTCTGGACGACCGCGCCATAGGTGACGACGGTGAGCGAACGGCCGGATTTGACCACGCTGGCCTTGCCGAAGGGGATCAGGAAGTCGGGACCAGGGTGCGGGGAGCGGTTGTAGGGCTCGCGGTAGAGGCGCTTGTGCTCGAGGAAGAGGACCGGGTCGTCAGCGCGCAGGGCGGTGCGCAGAAGTCCGCAGGCATCCAGGGCGTTCGAGGGCATCACCACGCGCAGGCCGGGGATGTGAGTGAACGCGACCTCGCCGCACTGGCTGTGGTAGATGGATCCGCCAGTGAGATAGCCGCCGATGGCCACGCGGATGACCGCGGGGCAGGAGAAGCGGCCGCCAGAGCGCCAGCGCAGCGTGGCCAGCTCGTCGCGCAGTTGCATCATGGCGGGCCAGATGTAGTCGAAGAACTGAATCTCGGCGACGGGCTTCAATCCCCGGGTGGCCATGCCGATGGCGCGGCCCACGATGGCGGCCTCGGCGATGGGGGTGTTGAAGCAGCGGGCGGAGCCGAACTCGGTCTGAAGCCCGTGGGTGGCCTTGAACACCCCGCCCTTGCCCTTGACCTCGGCGAGGTTCTGCTCGCGGCTGCAATCGGCCACGTCCTCGCCGAAGACGAGAATGCGCGGGTCGCGGCGCATTTCCTCGGCCAGGGTGAGATTGATGGAGTCCACCATGGTGCGAGGCTGGCCCTCGAAGCGGGGCGGGGTGGCGAACTCCGCCGAGGTGGGGTCCACCTGATCCGAGTACAGGTGCAGCAGGGCGGAGCCGCGCGCCGGAGGCTCGGCGCGGAGGGCGTACTCGGTGGCTTGGTGGATCTCGCGATCGACCTCTGTGGTGAGGAGATCGAGAGTGCGGCGGTCGGCGATGCCTTCGGCCACCAGCCACTCCGGGAAGCGCGTGAGGGGATCGCGGGCGGCCTCGGCGGCGCGCTCGGCCTCGGTCTTGTACAGGCGCTCGTCGTCAGACAGTGAGTGGGAGTAGGGCCGGATGACGTGCGCATGCACCAGCGCCGGGCCGCGGCCGGAGCGGCAATACTCCGCGGCCTGGCAGAGGGCCTGGTAGGACGCGACCAGATCCGTGCCGTCCACTTCGTGGATGTCCAGGTGGGGGAAGCCGGACACCAGGCGGGAAATGCTGCCGCCGGCGGTCTGGCACTCGACCGGGACGGAGATGGCGTAACCGTTGTCCTCGATCAGGAAGAGCACGGGCAGGCGCCCCAGGCACGCGGCGTTCAGGGATTCCCAAAACTCGCCTTCGCTGGTGGCGCCGTCGCCGGAGGTGACCAGCACGACTTCGCGGGCTTCCGGGTCGAGATGCCGGCAGGCTTCGGCGCAACCGACGGCCTGTAGAAACTGGGTGCCGGTGGGCGAGGAGGCGCTGACGATGTGCAAGGCGGGAGAGCCCCAGTGAGAGGGCATCTGGCGGCCGGCGGAGGCGACGTCCTCGGCGGCGCCGGCGGCCTGAAGCAGCATGTCCAGCGGGGTGACGCCCAGCATCAGGCACAGGGCGCGGTCGCGGTAGTAAGGGTAGAACCAGTCGTGAGAGGCGCGCAGCGCCATTCCCGCGGCGGCGCACACCGCTTCGTGGCCGGCGCCGCTGATCTGGAAGTAGATGCGGTTCTGCCGCTTCAGCAGGATCTCGCGATCATCCAGGCGCCGGGAGGCGTACATGATGCGGAAGGCTTTGAGGAGGTCTTCGGCATCAAGCCCCGCGAATCTGGGAAGGATCTCAGGGGCAGCCTGGAGGGTGGTCTGACGGGCCATCGGTTCAACGCCTCCCAGTGACAGTGTAG
>VFZS01000394.1 GCA_016871095.1 Acidobacteriota bacterium | reverse complement strand
GGGTCAGTGCTGCCGGGGCAGACCGCCCTTCGGCTCTCGGGGCGGCAGGTGCGCCTGTTGAGACTGCTGTGCGAGGGGCATCAGTACAAGACGGCGGCCGCGACCTTGGGGGTGACGGTCAACACGGTGCGCTTCCATGTGCGTAACCTGTACGCCCGGCTTGGCGTGCATTCGAAATCTGAGGCGGTGGTCAGGGCCCTTGGGGAGGACCTGGTCCGGTGAGGCGGGCCCCTACATGAATATGTAGGTTCCCAAACGGCCGCGGACGGCTTACGGTAAGGAAGGGGGCCTTGGACTACGACGGGCGGAAGCCTGCGGCTCCGACAAGGAGGTCAAGAATGGTTCCGAAGAAGTCTTGGATGGGCTTGGTCAGCTTGGCTTGGGTCGCAGTTCCTGGCCTGTTTGCCCAGACGGCGGATGTGGCGTTCCGGTGGGCTTACCTTCGGTCGCCGACGCAGCCCGAGAGCTGGGTCGTGGCTGACTTGCGGGCCCCCTTCGTCCGGGATGCATCCGGGGCAATCGACTCCGGGGGCGTCGTCACCCGGCTTCGGTACAGCCTCCGCGACGAGATGACTTTGACCGCCGTGCGAGTTCACCGGGCCAGCGACGGGGCGGTCATCTTCCAGTCCCAACCCCCGCCCATTACCATGCGAGGCAGGGGCGCCGCGGTGGTGCCATGGGATTATGCGATGCACGCCGGGCGCGGGGACCGGGCGGCCCTGGAGGCTTTTCGACGGTTGGTCGAGGATCCCCCCAGTCACTTTGTTAGCCTGGCGACGCGGGAGCAGCCCGAGGGCGGCTTCCGCGGCCAGGTCCTGAACGTCGAGTACTCGGCGGTGATCAGCCTGCCCACGGCGGACCCCGCGATCCCGGCGGAGCGGCGCCCCAAAGGCGTCTTGGTGGGCGGGCTTTTCGTGGGCCGGGACGCCTCGGCCAAGCCGGCCTATGGCGAGATACTATGGCAAGTCCACTATCGGTACCCCGCGCAGGTGACCTTTGCCGGGTTGCACATCCGCTACGGCGCCGTCGGAGACGGGCCGATTCTGATTTCGGCGCCGCTGGCCGGAGTCGCCTCGGACCCCTCCGGAGCGGGCTATCTGGGCTTGTTGTGGACGCAGATCCTCCCGGAAAACGACGTGGCCTTTCGAGCGTTGCTGGAGCTTCGGCGGGCCCCGGGGGACTTCTCCATGACTCTCCATGCCGGGACTCAGCCGGAAGGGACCCTGCGCGGCCGGCTGCGCCCCACCGAGCGCATCAACTTCCAATTACAGTTCAGCGCGCGGAATGTCGTGCCGCCACCACCCAACTGGGAAGCATCGTCTCCTTCATCAGCCACCTTTTTCGTTCTGCGCCGGGAGGACGGCTCGGTTGCCGCAGCTAACCTGCTCGCAACCACGAGCTTGCGCTTCCCCGAGCCGGTCAAGGTCCTGCGCAACGACATCCGGAGAGGGGACGCGGCCACCAACGGCCCGGATCTGATGAGGTATGGTTGACCGCCGCCCTCCCTGCCCGGCGGGCAGGTAGACCTTTGCGGCATAGCCATCGAGTACTTCTATGAGGGGACCGCGAACAATTTGATTAACGATCTCATGGAGCGTCCGGAACAGTACTACGTGGACTCGCGCACGGAGAAGCACCCTGACGGCGCGGTGCGGGCTCAGTTCGGCACGATGATTCAACCGCCGGTGATCGAGGGCGTGGTCAGTGCGAGCCCGGACGCCACCAGTCCGATCCTGGCCCCGGGCGCACTGATCTCGATCTTCGGGCGCAACCTGGCCAAGGTTAAAGGCGACCTCAGCGGATGGGAGGGGCAAGTCATTCCCGAGTCGCTGAACGCCGTGGTGGTCGGAGCCGGGCAGCACCGCGCCCGGCTGCTCCATGTGTCGCCAACACAGATCAACGCCCAGTTGCCGTTCGAGCTGCCACCCGGCACGCAGACACTGGCGGTCAACAACGGCAATGGCATCAGCAACATCGTGGCCATCACGGTCGCCCCAGCGGCGCCGGCCGTCTTCGCAGACGCCATCCTCAAACGCGCCGACAACTCGCTGGTGACTGCCCGCAACCCGGCCCAGGCCGGAGATGTGATCGTGGTCTACCTGACCGGGCTGGGACAAACCACGCCGGCGCTGACCACGGGCAAGCTGGTGGACGGGGGCCGGACCTTCAGCACAGTTGCGGTGACTGCAACGCTTGGGGGCAAGGATGCCGAGGTTCTTTTCTCGACGGCTGCTCCGGGCTTCCCCGGCATGTATCAGGTGGCGTTACGGGTGCCCGCGGGGGCCGGGGCGGGCAACGTCCCCCTGGTTGTGAGAGCGGGCCAAGCGTCTTCGAATACCGTCAACGTCACCGTCCGGTAGCTGCGGGCACGCCGAGGTCCGGTTCGGGCGGGCGGGGGGCCCGCGGGGTAGAGTACTATCCTTTCCATGGAGTACCTGATCATCATCAACGATGCTCCGTATGCGTCCGAGCGCGCATATAACGCGCTCCGCCTGGCCACCGCGCTGGGTTCTGAGGGGGACACCGGCGTGCGGTTGTTCTTCGTTGGGGACGGGGCCTGGTGCGCCGTTAGAGAACACAAAGTCCCGGACGGCATGCACGATGTCGAGTGGATGATCAGGGGCTTCCTGGCCGGGGGTTGCGCTGCCGTCTGCGGCACTTGCATGGAAGCCCGCGGAATCACACCAGAGATGCTCATCGAAGGAACGTCCAAGAGCACCCTGGCCGAACTGACTGCCTGGACGCGCCAGGCGAACCAGGTTCTGGTCTTTTGAGGAGTGGCCAGACACAACTGGAACGCGAAGTCAGGCTACCGCCCGGATCACTGACCGCCGCTTTCCAGACTCATGTTTTGTTGCGGGACCGCCTGTGCGCCGGGCCGGATGATTGCGGATATTGGCCATCGGCTGGCCGGGGATGAACAACGTCTACCGGGTGGACTTCCGGGTCCCCGAGGGCACCGCCGCAGGCACGGCCACCTTGGGCCTGAGTGTGGCCTGGATCAACGGGCCCGAGGTGAAGATCCCCGTAAAGTGAGCGATCGCGCACGGTCGGTGGCTCATTCGTAGTGCGTCCACATCCGCAGCACCTTGACTATCTTGAGGGCATCGAGGATCTGATACACCAGGCGGTGTTGGATGTTGATGCGGCGTGAGTACGCCCCGGCCAGGTCGCCCACCAGTTTCTCATAGGGTGGCGGGCTCTGGTAGGGGTTCCGGGCCAGCACGTCCAGGATTTGCTGTGCCCTTGGTCTCAGGCCGGCTCTGGCCAGTTTGCGGGCGTCCCGGAGGGCCGCCGTGGTGAAGACCACTCGCCAGCTCACCACCTGACCTTCTTGACGCACCGGGAAACCGGGGTCTTCATCCCTTCGATGATCGACCTGCGCATCCCGGGAACGGATAGCAGATAGAGCGTCTCCTGGATGGCGCGCCAATCCTCTTCGGCGACCAACACCGCGTTGGTGCGCCGGCCAGTAATGAGCAGCGGTCGGTGTGACTGGGCAGTCTCATCCAGAAGGCCGTAGAGCCGGGCCCGCGCTTCGCTGGATCTGATGGTATCCATAGAGCCTCACGGGATATCGTACGCTATTTGGTACGACTATTCAACTCGGCCGGCGGACGCTTCCCCGCCACCTCGGCCATGCCACAGCCCGCCACAACGCAGACGATGAAGCAAGTTCTGCCGGAAGCCCGTCAGCCACACGCCGGCTGGTAGACCAAGTGCTGTGCGTCGAGCGAGATGGCGGCAGAACGCTGCCCCCTGCCGCCCGCGCGCCGAGCCATCTCCTCCTTCCGCCGGATCGTAGCACCGGGGACGAAAACATCGTTCTGGGTGACCCCTTTTGACCGCGGATTACGGAATAGAGGGTGAGGCCGGCGGCTGCCTGGAGCGGCGGCCGGCCCGGAAAGGAAGAAACCATGAATTGGAAAGCTGTTTTCGCTCTGGTTGCCTGCGCGGCGGCCTTGGTGGCCCAGACGCCGCCGGTGACGATCCTGGAGATCGACATCGAAAATACAGTGTTTTACGTCGATGATCTCGGTGATCCTTCCCGGATTGCCAGTTCACCGGTATCCACCTTGCCCGCGACCTACAACCGGGACGCGCCATTGCGGACATTGACGGCAACTGCGTCCACGACGCGCATTTCTCGATCCTCCAGCGGGACGGAACGCCGGTGGGGACCATCGTGGCCATGGGGCTGGGCGGGACCACGCCACCTCCTGCCGCGCCCACTTCGAGCACTATCCATGACACGGTGGTCGTGGGCGGGTCAGGTCCCTTTCTGGGGGTCCGGGGGTACCGAGGGGTCGTCCGATCAGGCGGCAGGTATGCCTCGATGCTCGAAGATCCAGCCAACCGCCGGCTGAACGGTGGGGGAAGCCGCCGCGAGATCATTCACCTCATCCCCATGACATGGCCGGAAGTAATGGCAGTGCCCACGGGCCCGGCGGTCTTTCACGGGGACGACTTTTCGCCGGTCACGGCTGAGAAGCCGGCCCGGGCGAGCGAGTTGCTGATGATGAGCGTCAGCGGGCTCGGGCCGGTCAAACCCAACCTCGATCCCGGCAAGCCCTTCCCGGCGTGGGCTGCGGGGAAGGAGCACGTGGTCAACTCGCCGGTGGAAGTGACCGTGAACGGCAAGGCGGCCGCAGTGGTGAGCGCCATTGGCTGGCCTGGGATGAACAACGTCTACCGCGTGGACTTCCGGGTCCCCGAGGGCACCACCGCGGGCACGGCTACCCTGGGGCTGAGCGTGGCGTGGATCAACGGGCCGGAGGTGAAGATCCCGGTGCGGTGAAACAGCCAAAGGCGGCGTGCGGTGAACTTCCGCCGGCCATTCCGGCCGGCGCGGCAACCCGCATCGCTAAGGGGCCCGCTGTCAAAGCTGTCGGACGACCAAGCCGGGAATTCTGTGGAAATGGCGCAGGTTCCGGGTCGCCACTCCGTAGCCGCGCTCCAGCGCACATGCCCCAATGAGCAGGTCATCGAAGGGGAGCTTCAGTCCCCTGGTCGCGCCTTCCGCGCTGAGCTTGCCGGCTATCTCTCCGGCTTCGTCGGTGATAGGAAAGACAGGGACGGTACGCTTGAGTTCATCGAGAAAAGAGCGACGGCACTCTCTGCGCTCCGCCGTATCCGCGCGGAACACACCATGGGCGAGTTCGGCCACCGTAATGGAGCAGATCGCGACCTCAGCTTCCCCGACCGCGTGGAAAACCCACCTCAGCAGTTGGGGCACGGTGTGGCGTTGCCGCTCAGCCTCGATCACCACGCTGGAGTCCAGAATCAATCCCAGGACGGTGGGTTCCATGTTCGGCGACGGCTCTCAATTCCCTCTTCCACGTCCTTCGCGAAGCCCTCGTCGAGCGTCACTGTCGAGCCACGTGCATCCGCCAGGGCGATGCACTCCGACAGCAAGCGCCCACTTGGCCGCGCCGGCCGGATCACTGCCATGGGCCGGTTGTCTTGCTCGCCAACCA
>VFZS01000393.1 GCA_016871095.1 Acidobacteriota bacterium | reverse complement strand
CCAGCCGGAGCTCTCCCCGCCGGGTGAAGCCGGGAAGGGCTGGGGCATGAACCCATTGCCGGAGTAACTGTCCTCCCAGGTGAAGCTGAAGCTCATCCGGTGGTGGGCGTTGAAGTGGTGGTCCAGCCGGAGGTTGTACTGGTCGCGGTCGTCCCGGAGGGAGCGCCGCCAGCGGTAGCCCGCCGTGTTGAGGCCGTCGCCGGAGCGAAAGTCGTTGGGCAGTGGCATCAAGTCCAATTGGCGCTTGATGACGCCGGTGCGGTCCGCCTGCATGCGGTTGGGGTCCCGCCCCAACAGGCTCACCGCCTGCAAGTCACCGGTGGCCGCCTGCGGACGCACCGGGTTTCCCGACAGGTCCACGGTGGGGTCCGAACCCAGCGCATTCTGGTTCAGCACGCCGGGATAGAACCGCAAGATGCCGCGCCGCGCCGGTTCGGTATACGCCACCGCGGTGGTGGGAACCGCCCGGCGCTGGATCTGGGCGTCGTAGAGAAAATGAAAGAACGTGCGGTTACGGCGGACAGGCCCGCCCAGGCGGCCGCCGAACTGGTTGCGGATCAGCGTGTCACGCGGAGACACCAGCTCGCCGGTCACCGGGTCGCGCCCGCGCAGGTTGTTGAAGAAGGAGTTAGCGGTCAGGACGGTGTTGCGGTGGGACCAGAAGGCGCTGCCGTGGAACTCGTTGCCGCCCGAGCGCGACACCATCTGGATCTGGCCGGAGCCGCGGCCCAGCTCGGCGTCCACCGGCGAGGTAATGACGCGGAATTCCTCGATGCGGTCGGTACTGTTGAATAGCGACGAGGCGACGCCCGTGTTGATGCGGTTGTCCTGAACGTTGATGCCGTCCACGCTGATGTTGAGGGTGCCGATGCGGGCGCCGCTGAAGTTGTCGCCCACCAGGCCGGCGTGGATGTAAACCAGGCTGAGCGCGTCGCGCGCCGGAATGGGCAGGTCGGTGACCTTCTGCCCGGTGACCATGCCGCCCACCGAGCTGGTGACGTAGCCCAGCACGTTCTCGGAGGTGGCCGTGACCTCGACCGACTGGGTCATGGAGCCGACCTCGAGGGCGAAGTTGAGGTTCAGCCGCGCGCCGACTTCGAGAGCGACCTCATGGTAGACGTGCCGCTGGAACCCCTGCATTTCCGCGCTCACGCGGTAAGCGCCGGGGTGGAGCGAGGCGAACAGGTACACGCCCGCCTCGTTGGAGCGTGTCTCCTGCACCACGCCGGTCCTGATATGCTCCGCCTTTACCACGGCCCCGGCAATTACCGCGCCCGTGGCATCGCCGACCGTACCGGTCAGCACGGCCTCAGTGATCTGGGCTGCCACGCTCAGTGCAGTCGTGACGGTCAGCACCGCCACACAAAGGACTCGCCTCATGGAACCTCCTCACCCCAACCGAGACGAGTCTACCCCACCGTCGGCGGACGGGTCAACCAGGTGAGAGGGACGGAGTCACTTCTTGTCGGCGGGCGGAGCGGGGCGCTTGAGACTGAGCGGCAGGGTGGCGCCGCCCTGGCTCCACTGCCCGGCCAGCTCAGCGGTCTCCTTGTTCAGCTTGCCCTCGTAACTGCCGCCAGCCTGGGGCAAGGAGAAGCGCAGCGATAGCCCGTCGATGATGATGCCCGCTAGCCGCAGGTCATGGGCGCCCTGATCAACGCTGTCCATGGCGCCGGTGGCCGTCCCGTCGGCGGCTTTTTCCAGCCGGACCACCAGCCTGAGCGATCGCCCGCCGGCCTCCAGCGTGCCCTCCCAGCGGCCCTCGAAATCCGGCGTCAGGGGGCTGCTCTTGGGCGGCAGGGTGACCTTGGCCGGGCCGGTCTTCTTCAGGCTGAAGGGCATGGTCATCTCCTGACGGAAGAGCATGTTGCCGGAGATGGACAGGCCGTCCTCGGAGAACTTCCCGTCGAACTTGGCGGGGAAGCCGGAAAGCTCGAACGAAAGCGCGTCACCCTTCAGGACGATAGCGGCCAGCGGC
Source organism: Acidobacteriota bacterium (assembly GCA_016871095.1). Taxonomy (GTDB): domain Bacteria; phylum Acidobacteriota; class Terriglobia; order Bryobacterales; family Bryobacteraceae; genus VFZS01. The sequence goes on along the minus strand of VFZS01000393.1, from coordinate 3,502 downwards.
AGGTTGTTGACATTGCGGTCGGGGGCGTCGAAATCACCGATCCACTCGCCCTTCTCATTCTTGTCCAGGTCCATCATGATGGCGACTTCGCCGTCCGGGGACTGCACTTTACCCTCCCAGTGCCCGGCCGGGTTGGGGGTTTGGGCTACCGCCCCCAAGGTCACCAGCAGGCTCACCAGCGCCAGGCGCGCAACTACACGAATACGGTGCATTATTTGCTCCTTCCAATGTCAAGACGGTGTTCTCCAACGGCAAGTTCCGCGGATTCCGAAGGAATCCCCTCTGGCGTGGGAGCGGGCGCAACGGCCTGGCGGCCTTGGGTTCGGCCTGTGCTCGCCCTCGGTTCCTGCCCTTGCGGCTGCGGCTCGGTCTATTCGGGGAAACATCAGTTTCGCCTCGCGGAAGGCTCGCCCCACGGCACACGCAGAACTCAGACGGCGGAAGGATTGATAGTGGATCAACGAGGCGGGCAACGACATCATGCCCGCCTTCGTCCACTACGCCGCCCCCCTGGCCGGTCCCATCGACCCCCTGCCCCGGCTGGAGGAGACACTGGCCACAGGCGCCGCCGGCTGATGCCGGCGCTACCAGTCGATGCGGCCGCCGATCTGGACCAGCCGCGCGCCGCTCTGCGTGTTCTCGATCGTGCCGAAGGCCGCCGACTGGATGTTCATGGTGGGGCCCGCGAAGCTCACCTGGTTGAAGGCGTTCTCGGCTTCCAGGCGCAACTGGAGCCGGAGTTTCTCGGTCAGCGGGAAGACCTTCATCAGCGACAGATCCCACTGCTGGCGCGAGGGCACGCGCAGATCGGGGAAGTAGTACGGGGCGGTGCCGATGGTGTAGGCCGGAGTGACGGCGAACGCATCCTTGTTGACGTACAGAGCGGCCGTCTGCCCGGACAGCCCAACCGACCGGTAGACGTCCTCCACCTTGCGATAAGCCCCCACGATGGAAGGCCGCTGGTTGAGGCCCGTGCCCATGGTCGCGCTGCTCTGGGTTACGCGCAAGGGCGCGCCGGAGAGGTACTGGTAGATGCCCGCCAGGCGCCATCCCCCGGCCACGCCATTGAGGATCTTGCCGCCCACCGTGGCCGGGTCGCTGAGGAACGCGCACCCCTTGCCGACCGGCAGCTCGCAGAGCCAGGACATTACGAACTTATGTGGGAAGTCGTCCCCACTGAGGGCGCGGATGTCGCGCACCGTGACGCCGTCCTGGGGCTGCCCCTCGATGTCGGTCACCAGCTTGGACAGTGTGTAAGCGCCCTGGAGGCTCAATCCGTGACTCATGCGCTTCTCCATGCGCAGATACAGGGCGTTATACCAGGAGTCGGCCGCGTTGAAGTGGTTCATATTGATCGTGACAGCGGGCGGGTAAGTGGTCAGCAGGTTCTGGTATTCGATGGTGGCGGCGCGCTGGAGAGCGTTGGAGGGCGTGCCCGAAGTTATGGGCAGGTTGGAGCCGACGAACGGATTCGGAATGGCCTTCCGTAACTGAGCGCCCAGCGAGAGATACTGCGCAGGCAGGTAATTGAGCACCCGGACCGTGCGGGTGTTCATGCGGTGGCCGCGGTTGCCCGCGTAACTGACCTCCAGCACCGTGCGGGCCGGCAGCTCGCGCTGCACGCTGAAGTTGAACGAGTCGTCGTAAGCCGGTTTCTTGCGCCAGGGGTAGATGCTGCCCAGGGCCTGCCCCGCGTTGCCGTCGATGATCTCCTTGGGGTCGTTGGTGGAGGGCCGCAAGCCGTTGCCTCCGGGGAAGGGATTGTCTATGGTGGCGGCCACGGTGCGTCCCGAATCCACGGTGGTGACCATGCCGCCCCGCGCCACCACGAAGGGGTGCATGCCCGCCGATCCGGAGCCCGAGGCCCGCCCGGTGAAGCCGTTGGAGAACCGGCCGTAGCCGCCGCGCAGCACGGTCCTGGGCATAGCCTGCCAGGCGAAGCCGACGCGCGGTGAGAAGTTCCTCCAGTACGCCCGGGAGCTGCCCCGGCCGGGATAGGCCGGGGTCAGCGGGAAGCCCACGTAGCCGGTGAAGGCCTGCCCGAGCTGAGGCGCTGGCGCACCGGCCGGCAGCAGGCCCTTGTCCACCACGTCCCGCTTCCAGTCGTAGGCCGCGTTAGTCTTCCAGCCCGTGGCAATGGTCTCGTCCCAGAACCAGAGGCGGTTGAAGCGCTCCGTGGCGGGGGCCTCGAAGTCCCAGCGCAAACCGACGTTCAAAGTCAACTGCCGGGTGAGGCGGATGTCGTCCTGAAGGTAGGCGCCGTGGTTGGTCCAGGCGTTGGCGGTGCGCACCACCTGGGTGAAGTTGTAGGAGGCGGGGGTGCCCAGCAGCATGGAGGCCAGCCCGAAGCCGTCCTGGCCGGTGCCGGCAGTGGGCCTCTCCTGAGTCCAGGTCGAGGTGAAGTTCCACACGCCCGCCGGGGCTTCGTTGTCGGAGAAATTGCCCAAGTACTGGGTATAGGTGTAGCCCGCCTTGATGGTGTGGTTGCCGGCGATCTTGGTGGCCGCGGCGCTGCCGTACCACTTCCAGCTAAGGATGTCGGCGGCCCGCCAAGTAGCGAAGATGCCGCTCTTGTCCTGAAGCGTCACCACGGGCATGAAGCTGTCGTCCAGCAGGCCTTTGTAGTTGGCCGCCAGCGGGAGGCTGGCCAGATCGAAGCCCGCTGCGCGCGCCGAGCGCCCATAGCGGATCCACTCGCGGGCCAGGCCGCCGTTGGCGGTGACGATCAGGCTGGGCGTGAGGTTGGCGTTGTAGGAAAGCGTGTTGTTGAAGTTGTCCTGGTACTGGTCGTACTCCGCCGTGGCCGGCCCCATCCAGGGATTGTTGAGGGTGCCGAAGTCGTTCTGGGTGAACCGGAAGAACAGGCGGTGGTTGTCGCCGGCGTGCTGGTCCACACGCACGGTGAAGTCGTTGCCGTAGCCCTTGCGCTGCGCGGGGCCCTGGTAGTTGTTCTCCAGGGTGCCGGGGTCGGCGGGGCGGTTGGCCGTTGGATAGAGTTTCAGCAGCGTCTGGGCCAGGGGGCTGAAGCGGTTAGACGGGATCTTGTTCCCAGGGAAGGGCGCGCGGTTGCCGCTGGCCGCACTGTAGGCGAAGGGGTCAAAGATCCGCACCGGCCGGCCCAGCCGCAGCGATTGCGAGAAATCACCCCTTAGCTCCAGATCCGTGGGCAGCGTGGCGGTTCGCATCTGGGCGTCGCGCACGTCCCGGTTGCCGTCGTAGCCGAAGAAGAAGAAGGTGCGGTTCCTGCCGTCGTAGCCGGGCAGCAGAACCGGACCGCTGACGCTCCCGCCGAACATGTTCCGGCGAAATCCTTCCTTGCCGAAGCCCCGGAAGTTGTTGCGCCAGGTATTGGCGTTCATCTTGTGGTTCCAGAAGAACTCACAGCGCGGCATAGCCGCAACCGAAGCCCTGCTGGCGGTTCCGTGGGGCGAACCTCCAGGTTTGCGAGCTGGTTTTCCAACCAGCTTTGGGCCGCGCCCGGAGCCCGCGGCAGGTAAGCCGG
>VFZS01000392.1 GCA_016871095.1 Acidobacteriota bacterium | reverse complement strand
GGTGCCCTCGCTGGCGGCGGAGCCGCCGCGGGCCGAGCTCGGCGCGGCCGGGTCCCTGGATTATGCCCGTGCCCGGGCGATCCATGAACACTACAAGGCCCGGAAGGCCAAGCTCGATTACGAGGAGCGCCTGGGCAAGCTCCTCAGCCGGGATGAGGTGACGGTCGCGGCGTTCAACCGCTTCCGGACCTTTCGCGACGGCATGCTGAACATCCCCGACCGCGTGGCCGCCCAACTGGCGGCCGAAAGCGATCCCGGGAAGGTGCACGAGGTTCTCCGAACCGAGATTCGGAAGGCACTGCTTGAGTTTGCTGACAGCACCAACCGCGGATGAGATCTACGCCGCCGCCGCGGCGGCCACCAGCCGGCGGCCGGCGCTCGCTCACCTACTACACCTTGTTTGGCCTGCTGGCGGCCACGGGGTTGCGCGTTTCAAAAGCGCTCCTCCTCAAGCTCGAGGACGTCGACTTCCAGCAGAGCGTGCTCACGGTGCGCCAGACCAAGTTCCGCAAGTCGCGTCCGGTGCCGCTCGATGCCACCGTCGTCGCCGCCCTGAGGTGCTACGCTGGAGCGCGCCAGCGCCGATGCGGCAGCACCAGGATGGGACCCTTCTTCGTTTCCGAACACGGCACCCCGCCGGCGGCGTGCACGATGCATGGCGTCTTCGAGAGACTGCGCGCTGCGCTAGGCTGGGCCGCGCGCGGCGGCCATGCCCAGCCCCGCATCCACGACCTGCGTCACACCTTCATCAGCCGGAGCCTGGTACGCAGTTACGAACGGCGAGGGGCGGTCGTCGGCGTCATCGACGCGCTGTCCACGTACGTCGGTCACGCGAAGGTTTCCGATTGTGCCTGTCGGAAATCCGATTCGAGCCAAACGCCGGCTGAGCACACTTTGCAGGGAGGCGAACGACCGCCGCAAATCCGGTTCAGCCGGCGGGCCGGCTCACCGGCTGGTGTAGTTCACCCAGATGGGACTCGACCAGGCTAACTGGCCGTCCCTCTGCATCAACCGCACATAGTAATAGCTTTCGCCGCGCTGGATCTTGTCGTCACGAAACTCGAACCGGGCGGAGTCTCCGGCCGGTTGGGCGGTGTAAACGAAGGTGTTGTTCTTGATGACCTCGATCCTGCTGATTGGGCCTGTGGCCTGGGCCATCACCTTCAACACCGGCTGGTCGGCGGTCGAGAAGGCGTCGCCCATCAGGTGCTCGCCGATCCTCACGTCCAGGATGATGTTGTCGGTGGCGGCGTAAGTGTGGCGCCGCCGCATGGCATCCAGGAGCGCTTCGCGACCTTTCACTTCCGGCCCTTCCACCAGCACGCACGCATAGGAGTCGTGGGTGGCGATGTGATCGGAACTGGCCTGCACACCGAGCTTCAGGCCTTTGGCCCAGGCGTTCCAGATGAAGCCCGCGGGTCGCCACGGCACGCCGTGGTGAATGTAGCGCTTTTCGGGCGTTTCGGCTCGCGGAGCGCCTTCGTACTCATAGGACGCGTGCAAGCCCTGGTACAGTTCGACGATCGGCTCCAGTTCCGGATCGCTGTCCCGCCAGTCGGTGCCTTGGTCGGTGGCCGTGCTGTGCGAGGTGGCGAGGCCGCCAAACTTCCTCAGGTAGGGATAGAGAATGGGACCCGTGTCGGCCGTGCCATTGCGTTCGCCGGGCGTGATGGGCAGCTCGCGCACGCCTCGCCGCGCGAAGATGGTGTTGCGGTGGCCATTCGGGTATGGCACGCTGCGCTCGGTGCCAAACAGGGGCCAGAACCGCCCGGGCACATAGAAGGCATCCTCGGATTTCTCCGTCCGCCACCAGTTGTACTCCGTGTTGCCGTACTGGTGGTCCGCCACCAGCATGAAGTCGTATTGGCCGGCGCTGAAGGCGTAGCGGTAGAGATCCAGCAGAGAACCGTCGCCGATGCCGTCCGCCGAGATGTCGGTGTGGCGGTGCAGATCGCCCCGGAGAATGCGGTACTCCTTGCCACCGGCCCGATACCGGTAGGACCGGATGGCAGCCACATTTGCAGGTTCATCGGGATGCACCGGTCTGGCCTGCGCGGCCGGCTCCGCCAAGGGCTCCAGCTTAACGGGGCCCGCCGGCCCGGAGGGCGTCAGCCGCGCGCAACTCACCCGTGTTTGCTGAGGGATCACGCGCCGGAAGCTACGCCCGTCACGGGACCATACCAGCCATAGCTCGCCCGACGCAGCGGTGGCTACAGCAACTCGGACGTCGTTGCGTCCCGCCGTAGACGCCAGCTTGACGGCGGGCAGCCACCGGTCTCCCTCCAGCGCCGTCAGCGTTACTTCCCAGAGCCCCGCCATGCCCCAGTTGTTCTGAACGCGCTTGCGGTAGCTGCCCAACATTCTACCGACGGCCCAGATCCGGCCGGCACGGTCCGGCTGAAGCTGAACCATCTGGAAGTAGTCTCGCTGGGCTGGGGGAATCGCCTGCATGATGTCGGCGGGTTGCCGCAGTTGCGCTCCTTCCAGGCACGCCACTCGGACCGCCCGGGTGCGGTACAGCCCGTTGCCTTCCTCGGGCCGGAAGTGCTGGCTGGTCCAATCCTTGCCCCAGTTCGGCTCAGCGACATCCCAGGCCATCCACAGCCGGCGTTCGCGGTCGCACGCCAATGAGACATTGGCCTCGAATAGCGGGGAGCGCGTGATGCGGCGTGCAGCTTCCAACCGGCCGCGGGTCAGGCGGCGCACATAGATGTCGAAGTTCCCGGCGTCGTAACTGTCCCACCCGATCCACAGGTCGCCGCCGGGGTCGGCGGCCACTGCCGGGGCCCAGTTGTCGCTTGGCCCAGCGCTAACCTGGACTTCCGGCGACCAGTGTTCCCCGTCCCATGTCCGCAATAGGATCTCCGATTTGCTTTTGCGAAAACCCTGCCAGGCGACGTGCACTCTCCCATCGGCGCCACGCGTCGCCGCCAGGTAGAGGTTAGGACCTTCAGCCCCGGTGAGCGGCTGGACCTCGGACCACTTCCCCTGGTCGAAATGGCGCGCGAAAAGGCCCCATACGTCCTGCTTCCTGGCAGACCAGATCACCCACAGCCGCCCGCGGCCGTCTTCCGCCAGCGCCGTACGGAAGTTGTCCGACAGCTCCGGCGGGCTGACCCGCACCGGCTCCTCCCATCCGTTGCCCGCGTGGCGCGACACCCAGACGGCGTCGGCGCGGTTCGCGTAGGAGATCCACGAGGCCCACAGGCGACCTTGGCTGTCCGCGGTGAGCGCCGGGTAGTCGTCTTCTCCGCCGGTGGCCGGCAGGTCGCTCACCGCCGGGAGCAGCTCGACACTGGCGTCTCCGTCCAGAAAAGTCAGGGGCCGCGCCAGGGACAGTTCGCCCAGTGAGAACCCAAAAGCGCCCGCCTTGGTTCTGATCTGCACGCGCGCAGTGAGCGGGGCGTCGAGCGTGGCGACGACTCCGTTCGGGATCAGGCGCTTCGCTTGCGACGGCGTCGTGTCCCAGTCCCGCTTCGTGAGGGCATCCGTATACTCGGTTTCCCGGGTGCGGCACGTCCAGCCGTTCTCTCCCACCACCGCGTCGCTGTCCTCGAAGCGCACGCCCTCGATCCGCAGCACCCGGCCCGCGGACAGCGTGATCTCGCCGTCGAACTCCTTCGGCGCGGAGGCGCGCAGCCCGAACATGATCCGCAGGGAGACCGCATTCACGGCCGCCGGTCCCTCCGTCCTTTGAGGTGGCTGCCAGTACGCCGGCGCGGTGATCCAGGCCACGCCGCAAATACCCGCCAGCCAAGTGGCTCGCTTCATTCAGCACCTCCTTCGGACTGGTTGCGCATAGTTCAATGCGATTGACCCTTCGTCTCCCTCAAAGTATAATCCTGGTTGGCCTTGAAAGGAGCGCCCCCAACATGAACCGACGCAGCTTTCTTTCCGGCGCCACCGGCGCGCTGGTTCCCGCGGCTCCCGCGGTTGAGAGCCGGCAGCCGCGGAACGTTCTTCTCATGATTGCCGATGACCTCGGCTTTCACACCGGCGAGTACGGGGACGCTGCCGCCAGGACGCCGAACCTCGACCGTCTGGCGCGCGACGGGGTCCGCTTCAGCAACGCCTTCTGCACCACCGCCTCCTGCGCCGCCTGCCGCTCGGTCATCCTCAGCGGGCTCCATAACCACGCTAACGGCCATTACGGTCACGCCCACGCCGAGCACAACCAGCAGTACCTGCCGTTCGTGCGGCCCTTGCCCAGGGTGCTGAAGGACGCCGGCTATCGAACCGGCCTCATCGGCAAACTCCACGTGAACCCCGCCTCCGCGCTTCCTTTCGACACGAGCGCGCCCGGCATTCAACGGGGTGTTTTTGAGATGGCCGGCATCGCCCGGAAGTTCATCCAGGAGAGCTCCGGCCGGCCCTGGTACTTGCACGTCGGCTTTGCCGATCCCCACCGCTGGGGCCGCGGCTTCGCCAATCAGGATTACCCCGGGGTCAAACGACTGCCCTTTGATCCGGGCAAGGTGCCCGTGCCGTCGTTCCTGCCCGACAACGCGGCGGTGCGTGCGGAGCTCGCCGAGTATTACGAAGCCGCCAACCGGCTCGATCAGGGCATTGGGTTCTTCCTGGACGTGCTGCGCGAAACCGGCCAGCTCGACAACACCCTGGTCCTCTTCTTCAGCGACAACGGCATTCCCTTCCCCAATGCCAAGACCACGGTCTATGACGCGGGCATTCATCTTCCGTTTCTGGTCCGCTCCCCGGATCAGACGCGCCGCGGCGTGGTCAACCACGCCATGGTCAGCTTTGTGGACATCTTCCCGACCGTTCTGGAATGGGCCGGCGCGGCGCCGCCGGAGTATCCACTCCACGGGCGCAGCTTCCTGCCGGTGCTGGAGGACGAGAACCCCGCGGGCTGGGAGCGAGCCTACTTCTCGCACACCTTTCATGAGATGACCATGTACTACCCCATGCGCGGCGTGCGCACACGGCGGTTCAAGTACATCCGCAACCTGCTGCCCGAGCTGGAGTTCCCGTTCGCCAGCGACCTGTGGGCCTCGGCCACCTGGCAGAGCGTCAGGGACGGAGGCGGCCAACTGGGGAAGCGCTCCATCCAGGCCTATCTGCGCCGGCCGGGCGAGGAACTCTACGATATTCAGCAAGACCCGGACGAAGTCGTTAACCTGGCCAGTTCGCCCGCGCATCAGAAAACGCTCCTGGAACTGCGGGCCGACGTGCATAGCTGGCGGAGACGGACGCGCGATCCCTGGCTGATCCTGGGAACCTACAAGGGCGAGGAGCCGGGCGATTCCTTCGAAGAGCGCCAGCTCCGGCCCGACCCCAGCCGCAAGCCGCGGTAGCTGCCGAAACCGGTGTTGCCGCCCAAGACCAATTCGAGTATCATCATCCATGGCCGGGCGAGCCGGGCAGTCGAAACCGCTTCCCGGCGTTTGGAGGTGAGCTTGTGACTGGAGGACGTGCTTGGCCGGTTGTTTGCCTGGCGCTGCTGGGCGGCGTCCTGGCCCTGGCCCAGGTG
>VFZS01000391.1 GCA_016871095.1 Acidobacteriota bacterium | reverse complement strand
TGGTCCTCATGCTGGATAAGGATGGCGCCACGGGCCGGAAGGTTACCGCTCAGGCGGCGATCGTAGTGCCTCGGTCTCGGGGCACACACGCTCCAACCGCTCCCTGACGGTCGCGGCTCGCTAAGAAGCCACTGCCGCGGACAGGGTTACTGAGCCGCGCGCGTCAGCAAGCGGTCCCCGAGACTGAGGCACTACCCGCGATCTCCGCCAGGATGCGCTCGACCTCCGCCCGGGGGTCTTCGGCCCGGGTGACCTGGCGACCGATCACCAGGTAGGTCGCCCCGGCCCGCAGGGCCTCGGCGGGCGTGGCCACGCGCTTCTGGTCGCCCTTCCCCGCCCCCGCTGAGCGCACCCCCGGCGTAACCAGGATGGCCTTCGGACCGGCCAGGGCCCGAACCGTGGCGGCTTCGAGCGGGGAGCAGACGATCCCGTCGATGCCGGCCTCCATGGCCTTGCGCACGCGCAGCGCGACCAGGTCCGCCACCGCGCAGGGATAGCCCAGGTCGGCCAGGTCGTCCTGGTCAAAGCTGGTAAGCACGGTCACCGCCAGCAGCTTCAGCGCGGATTCGCCCCGCCCGGCGACAGCCGCTTCCATCACCGCGCGGCTGCCGTGCACCGTGGTGAAGGCGGCGCCGCTGGCGGCCACCTGCGCCACCGCGCGCTTCACCGTCTCGCCTATGTCGTAGAGCTTCAGGTCCAGGAACACCTTTTTGCCCTGCTCCGCCAGCTCCCGTACGAACGGCATGCCGGCGGCGGCGTACAGCTCCAGGCCGACCTTGTAGACGGAAACCGCGTCGCCGAGGCGGTCCACCAGCTCGCGGGCCTTTCCGGCGGATTCGAAATCCAGAGCAATGATGAGTGGGTTCATACGATGCGAAGGGGCTTGTCCCCGAGCGGCAGCACGCGCCCGATGCGCCAGGCGGAGGCCAGCCGCGCGGCCTTGTCTTCGGGCAGCGAAATGAGCAGACCACCCGAGGTCTGTGGATCATACAGGAGGTTCTCGACCTCGGGCGCCAGCGGCGCAGCCACTTCCACGGCGCAGGAGGCGAATTCACGGTTGTTCTTAAGCCCGCCGGGAATGGCGCCCTGGCGCGAATACTCGAGCGCGCCGGGCAGGAACTCGACCCGCGCGGCCTCGATCTCGAGCGTGACGCCGCTGGCCGCGGCCATCTCGCGGGCGTGGCCGAGGAGGCCGAAGCCGGTCACGTCGGTACAGGCATGTGGCTCCAGCGGCATCATGGCCTCGCACGCGCTCCGGTTCAACTCCAGCATCGAGGCGATCGATACCTCGACGTGAGCCGCTTCTGCGATGCCGCGCTTGAGCGCCGTGGCGATGATCCCGGTCCCGATGCGCTTGGTCAGCACCAGAGCGTCGCCCGGCTGCGCGCGGGCGTTGGTCAGGACCCGCTCCGGGTGGACCAGCCCCGTGATGGCATAGCCGAACTTCATCTCCGGATCCGCCACGCTGTGCCCGCCCAGCAGGACGCAGCCGGCCTCGCGCATCTTCTCCGCGCCGCCCAGCAGGATCTCTTCCAGCACGTCCAGGTCGCCCTGGGCCGGGTAAGCCAGGATGGAGAGCGCGGTCAGGGGACGCCCGCCCATGGCGTAAACGTCGCTGAGGGCGTTGGCTGCGGCAATGGCCCCGAAAAGGCGCGGCTCATCCACGATGGGCGTGAAGAAATCCACCGTCTGCACCAGGGCAGACTCCGACGTCAGCTTGTAGACGCCGGCGTCGTCGGCGGTCGCAAAGCCCACCAGCACGTTCTCGTCACTGATCGCGGGCAGCCGCGCCAGAATGCGGTCCAACACCTTTGGACCCAGCTTCGAGGCTCAACCCGCCGCGGCCACGTGGGCCGTCAGCTTCTTCGAGTGCACCCTTGTAGTTTACCCGCTCCGCACCCGCCAAGGAGGCTGCCGAAAAAGCTCTTCAGCCGGTTCGCCGGGCACAAGCTAAAGCTTATGCTACACGGCAAACCACCGGCATGAGCTCCCACGTGGGGCATGGTTCAGCTTGCCCAACGGCTTTCTTAGCAGGCGCTAGGCTGGACAGTGCAATTGACCAGTGTACTGCGTGCGCGCCGGCAACGAACGGGCTCGCGCCTGCTGCTCCAGCAGTCGCCGCTGTTCGGTGTCCAGGGCCACCGGCCGGGCTACGCGCGTCGTGTCGTCGTCCTCACTGCTGTAAAGACGCACCTCGTCCGTTAGTCGTTGTCGTTGCTAACGCAGTGCGCTAGTTTAGGGGAACGCGGTGCATACTGTTGTTAATGCCTCATCCGGTGGTGGTAGCGATTGACGGGCCCGCGGGAGCGGGCAAGAGCACTATTGCGCGGCGCGTGGCCGCGCGGCTGGGCTTCGTCTACATCGACTCGGGCGCCATGTACCGCGCCGTGGCGCTGTGGGCGGTGCGCGAGAATATGGATCTGGAAGACGCCGCCCGCCTCGAGCGGGTGGCGGACACCGCGCGCATTGAGTTCGCTCCGGGCGGCTCCACGGTCTTCCTCGATGGCGAGGACGTCAGTGAGGCCATCCGCACCCCGGGGGTCTCCCAGGCCGCCTCGATAGTCTCCGCGATTCCCGGCGTGCGGCGCGCGCTGGTCGAGCAGCAGCGGCGGATGGGCGCCACCGAGAGCGTGGTCATGGAGGGCCGCGACATTGGTTCGGTAGTGTTCCCCAACGCCGATGTGAAGGTATTCCTGGACGCCGATCCGGCCGCGCGCACCCAGCGGCGCGCGCTGGAACTGGAGGCCAAGGGCGAACCCGTCTCGTCTGAAGAAGTCGCCCGCGAGCTGGCCGAGCGCGACCGCCGGGACAGCACCCGCGCCGCGGCCCCCCTGGTCGAGGCCCCCGGCGCCATCCGCGTGGACACGACCCGTCTCAGCATCGAGGAAGTGGAACAGGTTATCCTCGAACTAATCGCCCAGCGCGTCTCGACCGCTCGCTAACGCTCGCGGCCCAGTTGCAGCGGTTCCGAGCCGCGACCGCCAGGGAGCGGTCCTGGAGGAGTCATTCGGTGAACGATCTGTTGGTAATGAAATTCGGCGGCACTTCGATGGGCTCGGCCGAGCGCATCCGGGTGGCCGCGGAAATCTGCGCCGCCGAGCAGCGGCGGCGCCCGGTGGCGGCGGTGGTCTCGGCCATGTCCAAGATCACGGACCTGCTGCTGGAGACCATGCGGCGCGCCGAGAGCGGCGACCGGGAGGGCGTCGAGCAGGACATACGCCGCTTGCGCCAGCGGCACGAACAGGCCTGCCTCGAGTTGCTCCCAGCAGACCGCCAGGCCGCGGTGTTGGAGGGAATCCAGAATCTCATCGCCGCCTTCGAGCGCATCACTGGCGGCATCGCCCTGCTCGGCGAGTGGCCCCCGCGCTCGGTGGACGAGGCCCTGAGCATCGGCGAGCGGCTTTCGGCGCTGCTGATGGCCGCCTACCTCGAAAGCCAGGGCGTGCGCGCGGAGGCGGTCAATGCCGCGGAGCTGATCGTCACCGACGCGGTCTTCGGCAACGCCACGCCATTGATGGAGCCCACCAGCGAGAAGGCCCGCGCCCGGCTGCTGCCGTTGCTCGCGGCCGGCGTGCTGCCGGTGGTGACCGGCTTCAATGGGGCAACCGCCGACGGGCGGCCCACTACTCTGGGGCGCGGCGGCTCGGACTTCTCCGCCTCCATCCTGGCAGCGGTGCTGGACGCCGCGGAGTTGTGGATCTGGACCGACGTGGATGGCATCATGACCGCCGACCCGCGTCTCGTGCCGGACGCCTCGATCCTGGAGGAAGTGACTTATTCGGAGGCCGCCGAGCTGGCCTACAACGGGGCCAAGGTGCTGCATCCGCGGACGCTCGCGCCGCTCATCGAGAAGCAGATCCCGGTGTGGAGCAAGAACAGCTTCGCGCTGGACAAGCCGGGCACCAAGATCGTGCCGCGCCTCCAGGTCTCCAGCGGCGCCCGCGCCGTCACTTCGATGGCCAACGTGGCCCTGATCTCGATCGAGCCTGCCAGCGCCGGGCTCCACGGCGCGCAGGTGATGGGCCGCGCCCTGGACGGCCTGGGAAGGGCCGACGTCGAGTTGCTGGCCCTCTCCAGCTCCTCCTATCGCCAGAGCTTCTGTCTGCTGGTGCGGGCGCAGGAGTTGCCCGCGGCGCTGATGGCCCTTGGCGAGAGCCTGGAACTGGAGCTGGCGCACGGCTACCTGAAGCCCCTCGAAGTGGACGACAACGTCGGCCTGCTGGCCGTGGTGGGAGAGGGCATGCGCGGCACGCCGGGCCTGGCCGGGCGCATCTTCACCGCCATTTCGCGGGAGAAGGTCAACATCATCGCCATCGCCCAGGGCTCCAACGAGCTGACCATCGCCATCGTGGTGCACCGCGACGGCCTGGAGAAGGCCGTGCGCGCAGTTCATGCCGAGTGCCACATGACCGAGCAGGCCCATCCGCATCCTGGCGATTGACCCGCTTGCAAAGCGCCGCGAGTCGTCATAGCATCAAGTCCATGCCGTACCTGAAGCTAGGCTTGCTGCTGTCGGCCGGCGCCCTGATGGCCGCCGAGCGCCCGGTGGACCCCACCTGGCTGCGCCGGCACGTCCCGGCCCTGAAAGAGAAGCCCGCCGAAGTAACCACCCCGGCCTGCCACTACAAGCCCATCTTCGGCGCCGGCGATCCGGACGCCCGCTTGCTGCGCGGGATCACGCGCTTCGCCGAGATCACGGTGGATGCGGGCGGCGCCTGCGCGCCAACGAGCTTCCCCGCCGAGGAGCAGGTGTACGTCATTCTGGAGGGCAGCGGAGCGCTGCTTTACGGAGAGGACAACCACCCGGTCCGCAAGAGTGATTTCCTGTACCTTCCTCCGGGCGTGCGGCACGCCATGCAGAACCCGTCCGGGCAGCCCTGCCGGCTGATCGTGATGGGCTTCCGCATCCCCTCCGGCGACAAACCCGCTCCGCCGCCCAAGCTGCTCATCGCCAACATCGACGACGTGCCGAAGCAGGTGGTGGGCGGGCATCCGCCTTCCACTCTGTTCCAGCTCCTGATGGGGGCCACCACCAGTCAGCGTGACAAGATCGCCGCCGGACATGTGCTGACCAGCCTGTTCACCATGGAGTTCGACCCCGGCGGCACCAACTTCCCCCACCACCATGACCGGGAGGAAGAGATCTACCTGGTTCTCGAAGGCCATGGGGAGATGGTCGCGGGCGGCGGCATGGCCGGCGTCGAGGGCAAGCACCCCGCCAAGGTAGGCGATGCCTACTTCTTCCGGCTGAATTGCACCGTGGGGTTTTACGGCGGGAACAAGCCCGGCGAGCCCAAGTCCCGCATCCTGGCGGTGCGCTCGCTGTACCCCTTCCGGCGCTAACGCCGTGCATGACAAGTGCCTTGACAGACCGCTCGCTGACGCGCGCGGCTCGGTTACCGGTTTCGGCGCAAGCTACCGAGCCTGGCTGGCGTGGCGCCCACCTTCATCCTGGAGCCCAAGGGCTAACCCCAGCGCCGTAAGCTCT
>VFZS01000390.1 GCA_016871095.1 Acidobacteriota bacterium | reverse complement strand
TGGGACAGACCGAGGTCTCTGTGGGCGCGTACAAGCGGTATGCCGCCAAGATGGGAATCTCCTTGCCCAGCGAACCGGTTCTCGGCTCGACGAAGCTCAATCCGGGTTGGTCCGATCTGGATCAGCCCATGGTAAACATTACCTGGCAGGAGGCCAAATCCTACTGCGAGTCCTGGGCCAGGGGGCGACTCCCTTCCGAAGCGGAGTGGGAGTACGCAGCCCGAGCGGACGCCAGCGGGGCGCGGTATGGCGAGCTCGACGCCGTCGCGTGGTATGCCGACAACAGCGGAAGAGCGCGTCTGGACTCGACGCGGGCCTATGAGGTGGACGCCGGTGGGGATGCCGCCAAGTACGCGAGCATTCTTGAGCGAAACGGAAACGGGGTTCGCCGCGTTAAGCAGAAGCAGCCCAATGCCTGGGGCCTGTACGACATGCTCGGCAACGTCTACGAGTGGATGGCGGACTGGTACGACGAGAAGTACTACGGGACGGGTCCGGCTGTGGATCCGCAAGGACCCGCCCGAGGCCAGTACCGCGTGCTGCGCGGGGGCTCGTGGTCCAGCCTTCCGCAGGACCTCCGGGCCTCGAACCGTCTCAGTTTCGGGCCAGGCATCCGGCTCACTCTTATCGGTGTTCGGTGCGCCTGGGAATAACTTCCCTTGATTCTTTTTCCTTTTCCCTTTACCCCGAGCGGCGCGCCCGTGTTTGGGCTATGCTATCAGAGAACAGAAGGGGGCGTGACCTTGCGCTGGCTTCCGCATAGAGCGGCTCGGGTGCTGCTGGCAGCGGGACTGCTTTTTGCCGCGGGGCCGTCGTGGTGCCAGGCGCCGGCCTGGCAGGCGGGAATCGCGCAGGTGGCCGCGAAAGACAGAAGCCCTGGCACTGGATTTGTCGTTTCTCTCCGAGGGGGGCGCGCCTACCTGGTGACACTGGCGCACGTTGTGGCAGGGGATCCCAGCCCCTCCGTGGTTTTTGTTGCCGACCCGGACAAGAATCCATACCGGGCTCAGGTGCTCGATGTGGGGGAAGGAACCGATCCCCGCGCGCTGGCGTTACTGCAAGTCCAGAATCCCCCCGCTGGCGTGCAGGCCATCGCGCCGGCAACGGATACCGCCATCGTGCCCGGCAGGGAGGTGGTTGCGGCGGGCTTTCCCAGCGCGATTGGAAGATTCTCGGTACTCCGGGCGAATGTGGTCACTGTCAAAGGACTGGATCTCTACCTGAGCCCTGTCACTCTGGAGGGGTACTCTGGGGGACCGGTGCTCATGGAAGGCCGCATCGTCGGCATGGTCTTTGGCCGCTTGGAAGATTATGGCGGGGCGATTCCAGTAGCCATTGTGGGCCAGTATTTGCGCGGCCACGAGATCACCTGGGGAGCGGAAACGGTGAAGAGGACTCCCGAAACGCCCCCTGCGCCTGTGAAGCCAGCGGAAGTCGTGCTTCGTGCGGGCACGGTGCGCATCAATCCCAACGACGGGCAGCCCTACGTGTGGATACCCCCCGGGGAGTTCCTGATGGGTTGTTCGCCCGGCGACCAGGAGTGCTACGACGACGAGAAGCCTCCGCGCAGAGTCCGCCTCACGCGGGGCTTCTGGCTGGGACAGACCGAGGTCTCTGTGGGCGCGTACAAGCAGTATGCCGCCAAGATGGGTATCTCATCGCCCAGCGAACCGGTTCTCGGCTCGACGAAGCTCAATCCGGGTTGGTCCGATCTGGATCAGCCCATGGTAAACATTACCTGGCAGGAGGCCAAATCCTACTGCGAGTCCTGGGCCAGGGGGCGACTCCCCACGGAAGCGGAATGGGAGTACGCAGCCCGTGCGGGCACCACCGGTGCGAGGTACGGCGAGCTGGACGCGATCGGGTGGCATGCGAACAATAGCGGGGGTGCAATCCGTCGCGTGAAGCAGAAGCAGCCCAATGCCTGGGGCCTATACGACACCCTCGGGAGCGTCAACGAGTGGACGGCGGACTGGTACGAGCAGACGTATTACAGCACGGGTCCGGCTGTTGACCCGCAAGGTCCTGCCGACGGCCAGGTGCGCGTGCCGCGCGGGGGCTCGTGGTACAACCCTCCGCGGTTCCTCCGGCTCTCTGCCCGCCCCAAGAGCGTGCCAGACCGCCGGAACCCTGGCCTAGGTGTCCGGTGCGCCTGCGATAGACTCCCCTGATTCCTCCACTCCGACCGCGCCGACCGGCCCCGCCGCGACCCGCCCCTTGCATCCGTGCTAGCGTAGAAGAGGAAGCGCTGCCGCAGGGGAGTATGCCGGACGATCCTGCCATCCGGGCCGTGGGGTTGACCAAGAGATTCCGCTCCGGGGAGGGAGAGCTGGTGGTGTTCGCCGGCCTCGATCTGGAGATCCGGCGGGGTGAGCAACTGGCGCTGGTGGGCGAGTCCGGCGCCGGCAAGTCCACCCTGCTGTACCTGCTGGGCGGGCTGGAGCGTCCCAGCCAGGGCCAGATCTTCTTCAACGGAGACGACTTGACCGGCCTGCCGGAGACGGCGCTAGCCGAGTTCCGCAACCGCGCCATCGGCTTTGTCTGGCAGGGGCACCATCTGCTGCCGGAGTTCACGGCCCTGGAGAACGTCATGATGCCGCTGCTCATCCGCGGCCTGCCCCGCGCCCAGGCTGAGCCGGCTGCCCGCGCCCGCCTCGAGGAGGTGGGCCTGGCCGGACGCGCCACCCACCGCGCCGGTGAGCTTTCCGGCGGCGAGCAGCAGCGGGCGGCCCTGGCCCGGGCGCTGGCCGGCGATCCCCGGGTGCTGCTGGCCGACGAGCCCACCGGCAATCTGGATTTCAAGACCGGCGACATGATCATAGCCCTGCTGGCGGAGCTGCACCGGGCGCACGGGCTGACCTCGCTATGCGTTACGCATAACATGGCCTTCGCCCGCCGCTGCGACCGCATCCTGAAGCTGGAGGCGGGCCGGCTGGCGCCCCTGGAGACGCCAGCTCCCAGTCCCCTCGAGGGTGGTAACGCTTATGTTTGAACGCTACACGGAAAAGGCCCGGCGGGTCATCTTCTTCGCCCGCTACGAAGCCAGCCAGTTCGGCAGCCCCTACATCGAGACCGAGCACCTCTTGCTGGGGCTGCTGCGCGAGGACAAGGCGCTGGCCACGCGATTCCTCCGTTCCGCCGCCGCGCTGGAGACCATCCGCAAGCAGATCGAGGCCCACACCACCCAGCGCGACAAAGTGCCCACCTCGGTCGACCTGCCCCTCTCGCACGAGTGCAAGCGCGTGCTGGCTTACGCCGCCGAGGAGGCCGAGCGCCTCAATCATAAGCACATCGGCACCGAGCACCTGCTGCTGGGGCTGCTGCGCGAGGACAAGTCCTTCGCCGCCGAGATCCTCCACGAGCGCGGCCTCCGTCTGGCCCACGCGCGCGAGGAGGTGGCCCGCTCCAGCTCCGAGCGGGCCTCCACGAGCCGCCCCAAGGAAAGCTCGCTGCTCAACGAATTCAGCCGCGACCTTACCCAGGCGGCCGTGGACAACGTGCTGGATCCGCTGGTGGGGCGCGACTACGAGCTCGAGCGCGTGGTCCAGATCCTGTGCCGCCGCACCAAGAACAACCCCGTGCTGATCGGCGAGCCGGGGGTGGGCAAGACCGCCATCGTCGAAGGGCTGGCCCAGCGCATCGCCGACGGCGAAGTGCCTTCCTTCCTGGCCGACAAGCGCATCCTGGCCCTGGACCTCTCCCTCATCGTGGCCGGCACCAAGTACCGCGGCCAGTTCGAGGAGCGCCTCAAGACCATCATGAAGGAGCTGATGGAGAACCAGAACGCCATGATCTTCATCGACGAGCTGCACACCCTGGTGGGGGCCGGCTCGGCCGAAGGCTCCCTGGACGCGGCCAATATCCTCAAGCCCGCCCTCTCGCGCGGCGAGATCCAGTGCATCGGCGCCACCACCCCCAGCGAGTTCCGCAAGTCCATCGAGAAGGACCGCTCCCTGGAGCGCCGCTTCCAGGCCATCAAGGTCGCGCCCCCCTCCGAGCAGGACGCGGTGAAGATCCTGTTCGGCATCAAGGAGCGCTATGAGAAGTTTCACGCCGTGGTCTACACCCCGGAGTGCATCGAGACCGCCGTGCAGACCTCCAGCCGCTTCATCCCCGACCGCTTCCTGCCGGACAAGGCCATCGACCTGATCGACGAGGCCGGCGCCCGGGTCAAGCTCCGCCAGACCACCGTGCCGCCCGAGGTGGCCGAGATCCAGAAGCACATCAAGTTCATCGTCCACCGCATGGAGAACGCCATCTCCAACCACGAGTTCGAGAAGGCGCGCTTTTACTCGGACGAGGAGCGCAAGGAGCGCGAGCGGCTGCGCCAGCTCCGCGAACGCTACAACCTGGACGAAGCCGCCGCCGGCGTGGTCGGCAAGGACGATATCGAGGAAGTGGTGGCGCGCTGGACCGGCGTGCCCATGACCGCCATCCGGGAAGAGGAAGTCACCAAGCTGATGCGCATCGAGGAGGAGCTGCACAAGCGCATCGTCAGCCAGGAAAAGGCCATCAGCGCCATGGCCCGCGCCATCCGGCGCTCGCGCGCGGGGCTGAAGTCGCCCAAGCGCCCCTCCGGCTCCTTCCTGTTCCTGGGGCCCACCGGCGTGGGCAAGACCGAAGTCGCCCGCGCCCTGGCCGAGTTCCTGTTCGGCAGCGAGAAGGCCCTGGTGCGCTTCGACATGAGCGAGTTCATGGAGAAGCACTCGGTCTCGAAGCTGATCGGCTCGCCGCCCGGATACGTGGGCTACGAGGAGGGCGGCCAGTTGACCGAGCGCGTGCGGCGCCAGCCCTACTCCATCATTCTGCTGGACGAGATCGAGAAGGCCCACCCCGACGTCTACAACATCCTGCTACAGGTGTTCGAGGACGGGCAGTTGACCGACGGGTTGGGCAACACCGTGGACTTCAAGAACACCATCATCATCATGACCTCCAACCTGGGGGCCCGCCACCTGGAGAAGCGCTCCACCCTGGGCTTCTCGGCGCCGGCCGGCGAGGGCATCCCGCAGAAGGTCGAGGACATGGTGATGGTCGAGGTCAAGCGCGCCTTCAATCCCGAGTTTCTCAACCGCCTGGATGAGGTTATCCTCTTCCAGTCGCTCACCGACGACGACCTGATCCAGATCATCGGGCTGATGGCCGGGCAGATCAACCAGAACCTGACCGAGAAGCAGATCCGCATCCGCCTGGCCCCGGACGCGGCCCGCTACATCCTCGAGAAGACCTGCAACGACCGCAGCTTCGGGGCGCGGCCGCTGCGGCGGGCGCTCCAGAAGTACGTCGAGGATCCGCTCTCGGAGGCCCTCATCCAGGGCGTGCTGCCGCGGCCCGGGGAGCTGGAAGTCTACCTGGGCGACGAGGGCATCTACTGGCGCGAGGTCAAAGCGGCCGAGGAAGGCGAACTCGTCGCCGTCGGCCAGCCCCTCTACCGCTTCTAGTGGACCCGGGTTGGGGCGGCAGACTGAAGTCCGCGCCACGTCTTCCATGCGCGGCTACGCCACCAC
>VFZS01000389.1 GCA_016871095.1 Acidobacteriota bacterium | reverse complement strand
GGGTTGAAACCGTCCAGCATCGGGAAACCGTCTAGGGTAGCGCAACCCGGCTCCGGGTGGGGCGGCTCCCATGAGCCGGGCCGCCCGCTGAACCCCGGCCCCTGTCCGGCGTTTTCGGGCGCCTTCGGCGAGGACGTCTCGCGGGCGCGGTCTTGCAGTATAATCTTCGAGAACGCTTTCAGGGTTGGGAGCGTCAGGGAGGAATCAATGATTCACAGGTGTCTGTTGCTCCTGCTGGCGGCCGTGGTCCTGTTCGGCCAGTACACCAGCCAGGAGATTTCCGGTTTCGTGAAGGACTCTAGCGGGGCGGTGGTGCCCTCGGCCCAGGTGTCGGCGCGCCACCTCGGCACCAGCCAGGTGCGCACGGCCCGTTCCAACGAGAGCGGCTACTACGTGGTGGCCAATCTGCCTATCGGCGAGTACGAGGTCTCCGCCGAGGCCTCCGGTTTCAAGAAGTTCGTCAAGACCAACGTGGTGCTCACCGTTAACGCCCGGGTGCCCGTCGAGATCACCCTGGAGGTCGGCAACGTGACCGAATCGGTGACGGTGACCGCGGAGGCCATGCAGGTGGAGTCCTCCACCGGCGAGGTAGGTCGCCTGGTCACCGGCCAGCAGGCCACCCAGCTCCAGTTGAACGGGCGCAACTTCGCCCAACTGCTGGCGCTGCTGCCCGGGGTCTCGACCACCAACCGCTCCAGCTTCGATCTGTTCGGCGGCTACGGCTCGAACATGAGCGCGCAGTCAGTGAACGGCTCGCGCAACTACACCTTCTCCTGGAACATCGACGGGGCCGACAACAAGGACAACGGCGGCGGCGGCAACAACTTCGTCAACATCAACCCGGACGCCATCGCCGAATTCAAGATCCTCACCAGCAACTACAGCGCCGAGTACGGCCAGAACGCCGGGGCGGTCATCAACCTGGCGCTGAAGAGCGGCACGCAGAGTTTCCACGGCACGGCCTACGAGTTCCTGCGCAACGACGCCTTCGACGCCTACGCCTTCAACGCCCTGACCAAACAGAAGCTGCGCTTCAACAACTTCGGCTGGAACCTGGGCGGGCCGGTCTACATTCCGGGGCGGTTCAACGCCTCCAAGACCAAGCTCTTCTTCTTCATGGGGCAGGAGTACAAGCGGCTGCGCCAGGGCAGCGTCAACACCTGGAATGTGCCGCCGGTGGCCATCCGCGGGGGCGACTTCTCCAGCCTCCCCGCCGCGCAGCGTCCCGCCGACCCCGCCACCAAGGCGCCCTTCCCGGGCAACGTGATTCCCGCCTCACAGATCAGCCGCAACTCGAAGCGCCTGCTCGACAACTACCCTCAGCCCAACTTCACGGGGACGGGCGGCAACCTGGTCTTCCCCACCACCACGCCACAGAACGTCAACCAGTATCTTCACAAAGTGGACTATAACCTGAGCGAGCGCCACCAGCTCGCCTTTCACTTCCTGCGCGACACCTACTTTTCGGTGCAGAACCTCACGCAACTGATCACCTATGACCGCCCCACTTTCGGCACTAACTCCAGCGCCAAGTGGACCTTCGTGGTCAACCCCACCACGGTCAACACGGTGCAGTTCACCTTCACCGGCAATGTCATCCTGCAAAACAACTTCCTGCCCAACCCCGTGTTCCTCACCGACTACACGCGCAAGGCCCACGGGCTGACTTACCCAATGATTTACGGGAACGCCCAGGACATCCCCAGTATTTCGGTCTCGGGCTACAATGCCTTGAACGCCTCGGCGCGCAACTGGAACAACTTCAACCGGGTGTTCCAGTTGAAGGACGATTTCTCGAAGGTCACCGGCAACCACAACCTGAAATTCGGCGTGCTGGCCATGCGCAGCCGCAAGAATCAGGACAACCAGCCCCCTATCAACGGCACCTTCGCCTTCTCGACCGGCCACGCCCTCTCTACCGGCAACGCGTACGCCGACGCCCTGTTGGGCAGCTTCAACAACTACCGGGAGGCCGACCGGGGCCGCGAAGGCTGGTTCCGCTTTACTCAGGTGGAGTTCTACGCCCAGGACAACTGGAAGGTCACGCCCCGGCTGTCGGTGGACTATGGCGTCCGCTACTTCTACTTCCAGCCGCAGTACGGCGCGCTGCAAAACGTGGTGGTTTTCGCGCCGAGATACTTCAATCCGGCCAAGGCGGTGACGGTGCTGGCCTCCAATGGCCAGATCGTGCCGGGCTCCGGCGATCCCTACAACGGGCTGGTGCTCGGTGGAACGGACTTTCCCGAGGACGCCAGGAAGCGCATCCCCGAGGCGAATGATCCGGCGGTCAAGGCGCTTTTCCGCGGGCTGTCCAAGGAGATCTCGCCCGTGAAGTGGGGCACCGTTGGCCCGCGCCTGGGCTTCGCCTACGACCTCACCGGCCGCCAGCAGACCGTCCTGCGGGGCGGCTACGGGCTCTTCTACGAGCGCATCCAGGGCAACTTCGTCTTCGGACGGATCAACAACCCGCCGTTCGTGCGAGAGGTAACCGTCTACAGCGCCAACATTGAGAACCCGGCCGGCGGAAGTCTGCGGCCCTTCCCCACCGTGCTCTCTTCCTACGACATCGATCTGGACATTCCGGCGGTGAACAACTTCAGCCTGGGCATCCAGCACAAGCTGACCAAGGACACCATGCTGGACGTGGCCTACGTGGGCAGCGCGGGCTGGCACCAGTACCGGGGGGTCAACCTGAACCAGTTGCGCGAAGGCACTATGCTTCGCAACCCGGGGGTCAACCGTGACGCCCTGCGCCCCTACCTGGGCTACGCCGACATCACCCACTACGTGACCGGCTCCAATTTCAGCTACAACTCGCTCCAGCTCCAGGTCAAGAAGCAGATGTCCGGCGGCGGGCTGTTCAATGTGGCCTATACGTGGAGCAAGGCGATCACGGACGCCAGCGGCTGGAACGAGGGCCCCATGGACAGCTACAATTTCAAGCGCGACCGGGGCCTGGCCGACTATGACCGCCGGCACATCTTCGTCTTCAGCTACATCTACCCGCTGCCCTTCTGGCGCGCTCAGCGCACTTGGTATGAGAAGGCCTTCGGAGGCTGGCAGCTTTCCGGCGTGACCACCATGCAGAGCGGTCGCGCGATGAACCTGGGGATCTCGCCCGACCGCGCCCGCACCGGCAGCGGGGGCCAGCGGCCCGACGTGGTGGGCGACTGGCGCGCCGCCGAGAAGAGCCGCTGGCAGTGGTTCAACACCGCCGCCTTCGCCCTGCCGGCCGACGGCAAGTTCGGCAACCTGGGCCGCAACGTGGTCATCGGTCCGGGCACCAACAACTGGGACGTCTCGCTGCAAAAGGGCGTCCGCATCTCCGAGAGAGTGAATACCGAGTTCCGCGCCGAGTTCTACAACGCCCCGCACCACTTCTCCTACTGGGGAGTGGGCGGCACGCTGGGAACCGCCGCCTTCGGGCAAATCAACAGCGCCAGCGATCCACGCACCCTCCAGTTCGGCCTGCGGCTGGAGTTTTAGCGCGGTTACTCGAAGCGCAGCGCGCTCATCGGCTGGACCGCCGCGGCGCGGCGCGCGGGCAGCAGCACGGCCAGCAACGCGGCGGCCAGCAGGACCAGCGGCACGCCCACGAAGGTAACGGCGTCGGTGGCGCTGATGCCGTACAGCAGGCTGGCGGTGAACCGGCTCAGGGCGAAGGCCAGCCCCAGCCCGAGGGCGAGGCCGGCGATCACAATGGCCAGGCCCTGCCGCACCACCAGCCGCACGATGCCCGCCGCGCGCGCGCCTAGCGCCATGCGGATGCCGATCTCGCGCGTGCGGCTTCGCACCGAGTAGCTCACCACGCCGTACAAGCCCACGCTGGCCAGCGTCAGCCCGATCAGCCCGAAGATGCCGAACAACATGGCGCAGAGCCGGGGCACCAGGAACGCTTTCGAAACGTGGTGGGTCAGCGTATCCACGCTGAAGACGGCCAGGTGCGGATCCAGCGCCTCGATCTGCTGCCGCACCGGATGGATCATCTGCGCCGGGTCGCCGGAGGTCTTCACCAGCAAGGTCAGCCCCAGCAGGCTCAGGACTCCGCGGAAGCGCTCGTCGGAATAGCCGTTGGTCTTGGGATCCACGGCCATCATGAGCACGTTCTCCGGGCGGATGCCGAGTTCCAACGAGGCCGCGCTTTGCAGGCTGCGCAGAAACAGCCCCGCGCCGATCAACAGCACCGCCGAGAGCGTCACCTGCACGCCCACCAGCAGGTTCCGCAACCCCAGGCGGCGGAACCGGCCGAAGCCGGGGCCGGCGTTCTTCAGCGTCGAGACCAGGTCGGGACGGCTGGCCGCGATGGCCGGCGCCAGCCCAAACAGGATACCGGTGAACACGGCCAGGGCGGCGGTGTAGCCCAGCACGCGGTGGTCCGGGGTGAAATCGAAGGCGAAGGGAATCGGAATGGGGAGACGGATGCTGGAGAGGGCTCGCGCCGCGAAGAAGGCAATGACAAAGCCGCCGGCCGCGCCCAAACCCGCCAGCAGCACGCTTTCCATCAGCAATTGCCGGATGAGGCGCCCGCGGCCGGCGCCCAGGGCGAGGCGGATGCCGATCTCCTGCTGGCGGCCCACCGCCCTGGCCAGCATCAGGTTGGCCACGTTGGCGCAGGCCACCAGGAGCACCAGCCCGACCACCACCATCAGCAGGGTCATGACGCCGGCGACGGCCTGGCCCTTGCCCGGAAACCCGCCGGCGGCGGTCAGAGTCACAGGTTCTCGCTGCCTGCCTTTACGGTGGGTTTCGTGGATCCGTGAGTGGACCACGTTCATCGCGGCCACCGCCTGCTGGCGGCTCACCCCCGGCCGCAAGCGGCCGTTGATCACGATCCAGTATGCGGTGCGGCTCTCTTTGCTCTTCTCCATCTCAGGAGTGAAGTCCGAGGTCATCGACAAGGGCGCCCAGAACTCGGAGAGGATGCCGCGGTCGGTGCCCTGGAAGCCGGGCGCCGTCACTCCGACCACGGTGTAGCGGTGGCCATTGAAGAACACGGTCCTGCCGACGACCGAAGGGTCAGCGCCGAACCGGCGGCGCCACAGCGCGCTCCCCAGCACAACCACCGGGTCGCGGCCTGGAATGGCATCCTCTTCGGGCGTGATGCCGCGACCCAGCGCGAGAGGCGCGCCGGTCACCTGGAAGTAGTTGCCCGACACGAGCTGCCCCCACACCCGCTCGGCGGAGCCTGCGCCGGCCAGGCTGGCCGGCGCCAGCGGGAAGTGTCCAGCGAGCCCTTCGAACACGGCCCCGCATTGGTCACGAAAGTCGCGGTAGTCGGCATAGGGCAGCGTCCGGCCACTCGAGAAGCTGTAAAGCCCGCCCGGGTCGGCGACTGGCAACACGCCTAGCAGCAGGCCGTTTACCATGCTGAAGACGGTCGTGTTCGCCGCGATGCCCAGCGCGATCGAAACCGCAACCACAACCGTGAAGACCGGATTCTTCCGGATGCCCCGAAGCGCGTATCGTAGGTCGTATAACATGATCTGAATTCAGGTACGTAGTGCGGCGCGGCCGGGTCCAGCTCAATCGCG
>VFZS01000388.1 GCA_016871095.1 Acidobacteriota bacterium | reverse complement strand
GCGTTCTCCTCGGCCACGCGGCCGTCGAAGAGGTGGATGCTGCGGTCCGCATAAGCCGCGTAGCGCGGGTCGTGGGTCACCATGCAGATGGTGGCGCCCTGGCGGTGGAGCTCGCGGAGCAGGTCCATGACCGCTTCCCCGTTTTTCGAGTCCAGGTTGCCGGTAGGCTCGTCGGCCAGCAGGATCAGCGGCTCGCCCACCAGCGCGCGGGCCACCGCCACGCGCTGCTGCTGGCCGCCGGAAAGCTGCGCCGGGTAGTGCTTCATGCGGTGCGCCATTCCCACCCGCTCCAGCGCCGCCTGCACCCGCTTCTTGCGCTCGCCCGAGGACATCCCGCGGTAGGTGAGCGGCAGCTCCACGTTCTCGAACACCGTCAGGTCGCCGATCAGATTGAACGCCTGGAAGATGAACCCAATCTCCCGATTGCGGATGCGCGCCCGCTCGCCGGCCTTGAGGTTCTCCACCGGCTTCCCGTTCAGCCAGTAAGTGCCCCCGGTGGGAGTGTCCAGCAAGCCCAGGATCGACAGCAGGGTGGACTTGCCGCACCCCGACGGCCCAGCCACGGAGATGAACTCGCCGGCGCGGATCTCCAGGTGCACGCCCTCCAGCGCGTGGGTCTCGATCTCGTCGGTGAAGAACACCTTGGTCACGCCCTCCAGGCGGATCAGGCAGTTGTTGGCCTCGCTCATCTCTTGCTCCTTCAGTTCAATCGGATGCGGTCGTAGGCGTCCCAGGCGGACATGTCGGAGAGGATCACCTGATCCCCCACTCGCAGCCCTTCCACGATCTCGATGCTGTTGACGGCGCTGCGCCCCAGCTTGACCTGCGCGCGGGAGGCGTGCCGGCCGTCGGCCTCCAGCTTGAACAGGCCCACCGTGCTGTAAGGCTGCCCGAAGGTGGGCCGGCCCACCTGCACCAGGTCGGCCAGTTTCTCGATCTCGATAGTGCCGTCCACGCTCAGGTCCGGGCGGGCGCCCGGCGGCAGCTCGCCCTCCAGCCTCACGTCCACGGTGACCGTGCCCTGCTGCACCGCCGGGTCGATGCGCGACACCCGCCCCAGGATGATGCCGTTGCGGGTGTCCACTTCGGCCTGCTGCCCGATCTGGATGTCCTTGGCCTGGGTCTCGGCAATCTTCAGCTCGGCCTTCAGCTTCTGCGGTTGCGCCACCCGCGCCAGGTTGGCGCCCACCGCCACCCGCTGGCCCACCTCGACCGGCACCTGCTGGAGCACCCCTGGGATGCCCGCGCGCACCTTCAGTGCCTCGACCTGGTTGCGCTTTAGCGCGCACAGCGCCCGGAGCTGCTCCACCGTGGACTGCTGCACCGCCAGTTGTGCCTGGATTGCCTCGACGCCGATCTCCAGCCGCTTCTGTTCGATCTTGTCGCGGTTGGCCAGGTCTTCCGCCTTGGCCCGCGACAGCTTGGCGTTCAGGTCCGCCAGCAGCCCCAACCGGTTCAGTTCGGCGTCCCGGTCGGCTTGCAGCCGGGCTTGCTGGTAGTCCGAGCGCACCGTGGCCGCCGCCGCTTGCTGCGTCATCCGCTCGCTTTGCAGCTTCACCTTAAGGTTGGCCAAGTCGGCCTCGGCGCCTTTCAGCTTCCACTCGGCATCCAACAGCGCCTGTTCCAGCTCCGGATTGGTCAGCTCCAGGATGACGGTGTCGGGCTGGAGCACGGTGCCCGGCAGGGCCAGGCGCCGCTCCACGCGTCCGTCGGTGGTGGCCGGTATCCAGATGATCTCCTCCGGCACCAGCGTGCCCAGGCCCCGCACGTTCCTTATGAAAGGACCGCGCTTGACCGTGTCCAGCCAGACCGTGGCCCGCTCCACCGTGGGCGCGGCCGGCTTAAGGCGGGACAGCGCCAGCGTCACCAACGGGATAATGGCCAGCGCCAACACTACGTAGATGATGCGCCTGATCTTGCGCCTGCGGGCGCGCTCGGGCCGGGCAACATCCATCGCCATCGCTCTTACCTTACCTCATACGCAACCACCCTGCCAGCGGTTCGCAGGGCTAAGTGGTTGGACGCTCATGTCTAAGAGACGTTAGCGATCCCGCCACTGTTCCGTGGGAACCCGCCCGCATTTCAGGCCGGCTTCTTCGGAGCGATGGTCGCCTTGGTCGCCCCGGTCGATATTCCGCCATCCACCAGCAGCGTCTGCCCGGTGATGTACTCGCTGGCGTCGGAGGCCAGGAAAACCACCGCCCCGTCCAGATCGGTGGGCTGGCCGGGGCGCTTCAGCGGGATGCGGTCGCAGATGTACTCGACCCACTCCGGGTTCTCGTAGAGCACCCGGGTCTGCGCCGTCTTGAACCAGCCCGGCGCCAGGCAGTTAACCGTAATCCCGTGCGGCCCCCAGTCGTCGGCCAGGCTCATGGTCATCTGCTTGACCCCGCCCCGGCTAGACGAATACGGCGTCAGCCCGGCGTAGCCGAACACGCAGGTCACCGACCCGATGTTGATGATCCGCCCGTAGCGCCGGGGGATCATCTTGCGGGCCACCGCCTGCGCAACGAAAAACGTCCCGCGCAGGTTGGTGTCCAGCACCAGGTTCCAGTCGTCCCAGCTCACCTCGACCGCCGGCTTGCGAACGTTGCACCCGGCGTTGTTCACCAGGATGTCGATCTTCCCGTAGGCCCGCTCGGCCGCCTCGGCCATGCGCTGGATGCTGTCGTAGTTGCGTACATCCAGTTCCAGAGGCACGGCACGCCGCCCCAGCGCCTCGAGCTCCTTCCTGAACTCCTCGAGCGACTCAAGTTTCCGGCTGGTGATCACCAGGTCCGCGCCCGCCCGCGCCAGGGCCCGGCCGAAGTACTGGCCCAGCCCGCGGCTGGCTCCGGTGACTATGGCTACTTTCCCCGAAAGGTCAAATAATGACTGGCTCATCCATCCTCCTCCGCCAGAGGGGGACAGACGGAAGCGTCCCCGGGGACGGTTCCGTCTGTCCCCGGTTCCGTCTGTCCCCGGTCCCTATGGCTGCAATATGACTTTCATCAGGTTCGGCTCGCGGCGGTACAGGCGGTCGAACCATGCCGCTCCCTCTTCGAGCGGCGCCACCGCGCTGATCAGCGGCTCGACGCGGATCATCCCGCGCGCCAGCAGCTCCAGACACACCGGGTACTCGCCTGCCGACGCGCACGAACCTTGCAGTCTTACTTCGCGCGTCACCACCCACTGGAGCGGCAGTTCCACCTGCGGCGAGAGGTTCCCCACCAACGTCAGGGCCCCGCCCTTGCGCAGGCTCCTGAGGGCCGTCACCAGCGGGTCGGTCGCGCCGACAACCTCGACGGCTACATCCGCCCCGCGCCCTCTGGTGGCCTCCCGAACGAACGCCGGCACATCCACGGTCTTGGGGTTCAACTGGTCGTCGGCGCCCAGCTCAGCCGCCAGCTTCAGCCTGGCATCGTCGATGTCCACCGCGATGACGCGCCCGCAACCCGCCCGCTTCAGCGCCTGGATGACGAGCAATCCGATCATCCCGCTGCCCGCCACCATCGCGGTATCGCCCAGCTTCACCGGGGTGATCCCCACCCCGTGCACGGCCACCGAGACCGCCTCCGTCATGGCGGCGTGCTCGAAGCTCAGCCCCTCCGGCAGCGGGTAGACGATCCGCCGCGGCACGGCCACGTACTCGGCGAAGGCCCCGTGCCGGCGGTACTCGCCCGGCGAGACGCCCAGCACTTGCCGGTCGTCGCACAGGTTCACCTGCCCCCGCCGGCAGTAGAAGCACGCCCCGCACCAGACCGTCGAGTCGAACGTCACCCGGTCGCCTTCCTTCAGGTCCTTGACCTGGGCGCCCATCCCGGCCACCGCCCCCGCCGCCTCGTGCCCCATCACTATGGGGGGCAGGCGCCGCCCCGTGCTGCCGTCCAGGCCATGCACGTCGCTGCCACAGATGCCGCAGGCCTTCACCCGCACCAGCACATCGTGCGGGCCGATCTCCGGCTCCGGCATCTGGACCAGCTCCAGCTTCATGTACTCCTTGAGCAGCAATGCCTTCATCTTGCGACTCCCCGCGAAGCACCTATGGTACTTCAGCGCCGCGCACGGGCGCTCTCGACCAGGAGGTTGGCAGGCCTCACTCGCGAATGGCGAACTGCGGGCCTACAGTCTGCTGGCCGTTCAGCCGTTCTATTGGGTGATGGCCGTGGGTGCTACGCAGTTGAACTGGAACTTCGATGGCGGTGTCGCGTCCCGAGAAGGCTTGGGTATGATAGTACCAGTGCATAGGACGCAGCAGGCGATCGGCGAACTGAGCTTCCCCAAGGTCGAAGAGCCGCTTGACAAGGAGCGCTCGGGTGACTTGGAGACCTCCCATCTCCTTCACTGCGGTGACGCCCGCCGGCTGGACTGGATACCTGCCGAGTCGGTCCATCTCGTCGTCACTTCGCCGCCGTACTGGACGCTGAAGAAGTACAACGAGCGCAGCGGCCAGCTTGGAGCGGTGGCCGACTACGAAGACTTCATGGACGAGCTGGACAAGGTCTGGCGGCACTGCTTCCGGGTTCTCGTGCCGGGGGGGCGCATTGCCTGTGTGGTGGGCGATGTTTGCCTAGCGCGCCGCCGCAACAAGGGGCGTCACTTGGTCATGCCTCTGCACGCCGACATCGCCGTCCGTACACGCCGAATCGGCCTTGACTACCTCACCCCGATCCTGTGGCACAAAATCGCTAACGCCAGCTATGAGGTGGAGAACGGCTCCTCGTTTCTCGGCAAGCCCTACGAGCCAAACGCGATCATCAAGAACGACGTCGAGTACGTGCTGATGCTGCGCAAGCCCGGCGGGTACCGTCAGCCCACGGGTTCCCAGCGGGAGCGCTCGAAGCTCACGAAGAACGAACATGCGCGCTGGTTCCGTTCTTTTTGGACAGACGTTCCCGGCGAGTCCACGCGTGACCACCCGGCACCATTTCCGGTTGAGCTCGCCCACCGTCTAATCCGCATGTTCTCGTTCGTCGAAGACACGGTCCTCGATCCCTTTGCCGGCACCTTCACGACCACTGTGGGGGCCATGAAGTGCGGCCGGCACAGCATCGGCAACGAGCTGGATCCGGAATACTTCAGCCTTGGCGCTAGGCGGGTCAAGGCTGTGGCCGCCGACCTCGATACGTTTTTCGGCAGACCCCCCAGGATCGAAGTCAGGTCAGCGTCCTGAATCTCTGCGTGTAGAACCGGGTGATCCGCTCGACGAAGGTCTGGTAATGGTCTCTGTCGCCCACCTGCGGCGCCGGCAAGATGGCCCAGAGATCGCAGCCAGACTGGTTGTCGCAGTCCACGACCAAGGTGCAATAGGCATCGAATCCTTCCCCGTCCACGGAGTCCCGGATGGGGAGACCACGAAGGTGCCTCACCATTCTCTCCGCGGCCTGTGGCTGCTTGTGGACCGTGACGTGCAGCGGAAGACCCGAGCGCCGGTTCCGGAGAGGAGAGGCGAAGGTGGTTGCGATGTTGACCACTGTGATTCCTGCCGCAATCGCGTCGCGACGCCCGTCGTGGACGATTCGGTGGGAGGAATTGAGTTCATCGTAGACGCGAGGCT
>VFZS01000387.1 GCA_016871095.1 Acidobacteriota bacterium | reverse complement strand
CGGCACCGGGGACCGCCGCCAGACCGTGTTCTCGGCGCAAAGCCTGACCAACATGCTGGAGCGCATGGGAGTGAGCGTGCCGCCCACCGCCATCCAGGTGCGCAATACCGCGGCGGTGATGGTGACAGCCACGCTGCCGCCCTTCTCCCAGCCCGGCGGGCACATCGACGTGACCGCCGCGGCGATCGGCGATTCCACCAGCCTCCAGGGCGGCTTGCTGGTGATGACCGGGCTGCGTGGTCCGGATGGGCAGGTCTATGCCGTGGCCCAGGGGCCGGTAGTGACTGGCGGTTTCGTGGCCGGGCGCGGCGGCACCCAGCAGACGCTGAACCATCCCACCGTGGGCCGAGTGCCCAGCGGCGCGATCGTGGAGCGTCCCTCCCCTACCCGCCTGCCGGGGGGCCGGCTGCGGCTGCAACTGCGCCAGGCCGATTTCACCACGGCCACCCGCATCGCGGAGGCCATCAACCGGCGGATGGCCCCGGCCGGGCCCGCCGTGGCGCGCGCCGAGAATTCCGCGCTGGTCAGCGTGGACATACCCCTCGCATACGCCTCGCGCACCGCCGACTTCGTGGCTGACCTCGAAGGGCTGACTATCGAAGCCGACCGCCCCGCCAAAGTGATCATCAACGAGCGCAGCGGCACCATCGTCATGGGCAAGGAGGTCCGCATCTCCCCGGTGGCCATCATGCATGGCAACCTCACGGTCGAGATCCAGACCACCTTCGCAGTGTCCCAGCCGCCGCCGCTTTCCTCGGGCACGACGGAGGTGGTGCCGCAGGTGGGTGTCGGGATCAAGGAGGAGAAAGCGCGCAACGTAGTGCTCAAGCAAGGGGCCACGGTGGAGGAACTGGTGCGGGCGCTGATGGCCATAGGCTCGACGCCGCGGGATGTCATCGCCATCCTTCAGAACCTGCGCGCCGCCGGAGCGCTGGAAGCGGAACTGGAGGTGATCTGATGGAGGTTGGATCGGTTGACCGCTCCCTGACGGTCGCGGCTCGGTCAGATGCGGCGCCGGACCCGGCTAAGGTACGGGAGGCGGCCTCCCAGTTTGAAGCCCTGCTGCTGGCTCAACTGCTCAAGTCGGTCCGGGAAGCGGCTGGCGACGGCTGGCTGGGCGCCGGCGGCGACGAGGCCGGCGGAATGATGCTGGATGTGGCCCAGGAACACCTGGCGCAGGTGCTGGCCTCCCAGGGGGGCCTGGGCTTGGCGAATCTGGTGACAGAAGGGCTATCGCGGACCGGTAAACACACTAGTACACCTAAACTTCCTGGTCCCGGGTTCGATAAGATGTCTTAGAGCCGAACGATGCGCATCGAACCGCATCACGTACCCAGCCTCGATCCGGCCGAAGCCGCCCAGCAGGGGAAGAAGTCCCCTGAAATGAACGCCCAAGACCAGGGTGGCACGGCGGCAGATCGGGTGGACCTCTCCAGGCTCTCGAAGGCGCTGTCGGGTGAAGTCGAATCGGATGCCCGCCTGGAGCAGCTTCGGGAGGTAGTGGCCTCCGGCTCCTATCAGGTGCCCGCCGCTGAGCTGAGCCGGCGTATCGTGGACCTGCACCTCCGCGTCGAAGAGTAGCCTCCGGCAGTTCCCCCCTTGGAATGATCCCCGGTTTCCGCCCCATGGCGGTGTGCGCGGCCTGGCGGCTACGCGCTCAGGTAGTCGCAGACGGAGGAGCGGGAGCCGCTCAGCACGGGCGCGGCGACCTCCGGTTCCGCGGTCTCTTCGTGGCGCCCGCCGTGCGGGGCCGGGCGGCAGTTCATCCAGCCCTCCAGCAGGGTGGCCAGCAGGCTGCCCACCTCGGCCAGAGGCGGCTCGGTCTGCTCGGCGTTGGCTTCGAGCAGGCGCCGCAGCATGTAGTCGTACAGCTCGATCAGATTCTGGGCCAGGGGGCCGCCCGCCGCGCGGTCCACCGAGAGCATCAATTCGCTCAGGATGGCCCTGGCGCGCTCGATCTCCCTGGCGCGCGCGGCCACCTCTCCCGCCTGGAGGTGGCGGCGTGCGCTGCCCACCGATTCCACGGCGGCGCGATAGAGGATCTGCACTAGTTCCACCGGATCCGCTGAGAAGATCTTGCTTTCCAGGTACGCATCATAAGCATTCGCCGCCATAGTGTCCTCGTGAACACTCATCGGTCGCGGCGGAGGTTTCCACTCTCTCACCACTCATGTTCAGGTTCCCAGCTCTCTCAGCTCCTCGGCCAGGCGCAATAGGTACTCGGGCGGAATCTGCCGGATGACCTCGTTGGTGTCGCGGTCGATCAACCGCACCAGGGGGCGGCGGGTCTCGCGATCCAACACGAAAGTCAACTCGCTGTTCTGACCGAACAGTTCCGCCACGTTCACGGCCTTGACCGCCTGGATCAGCTCCCGTTGCTCGGGGAGCCGGTCCACGGGCGCCACCAGGGACGCCGCAGCGAGAGGCTGGCCGGCGACGTGCTGCATCGCGTCGATGTTCATACGGCCTCCTCGGGGCGAATAGCGCTCGCCCTCAGTCGGCTTATCGGATGGGGAGGCGCAAACTAGAGCGGATTCTGGAGGGGCGGGTAAGCGGCGTCAGGCCGGGGCTAGTCCAGGTTCAGGGTACGCTGGAAGCTGCCGGCCTCCCGCTCGATCTTCTTCTGTAATAGGAGGATGGCGTAGATGAGCTGCTCGGGGCGGGGCGGGCACCCAGGCACGTAGACGTCAATGGGGATGATCTGGTTGACCGGGACCAGGGCGTAGTTGCTGTATACGCCGGTGGAGGTAGCACAGGCCCCCATCGAGATGGCCCACTTGGGCTCGGGCATCTGCTGGTAGAGCTGCCGCACGACGGGCGCCATCTTGGCGGAGACCCGCCCGGCGATGATCATCAGGTCGGACTGGCGGGGCGAGCCGCGGAAGACCTCGGCGCCGAAGCGGGCCACGTCGAAGCGCGAGGCGCTCATGGCCATCATCTCGATGGCGCAGCAGGCCAGGCCGAAGGTCATGGGCCAGATGGAGTTCTTGCGGGCCCAGTTGACGGCCTGGTCGAGCCGGGTGGTCAGCAGCGCGTCGCCGATGAACCAGAGGGGATCCTCGTCGATGCGGGAGAAGAGAGCTGGCTCGGCGCCGCTGACATTGACGCGGATCAATTGGTCCGCCTGAAAACCTGGGGACAGCCCGCCTGTTTCCCGCCGCTCAACCGCCCGGGCAGCTTCGGGGAAACATGCGGGCTGTCCCCTGGTTCCCCGGGTGGGGGCCTCGGGTTTGGGCAGCTCCATAAAGCACATTCTCGCACGGAACGATAGAATCAGACGAGAAGCCTGGGCGCATGTCGATTTCGGTGATCCGCTTCGAACCCGCCGCCACGCTCGAGCAGGCCCTGGACCGCGCGGCCGAGTGGTGGGGCATTCAGCCGGAGTACGAGGACACCTGGGGCGAACGTCACGTGACGCCGCCCGAAGTCCAGCAGGCCGTCCTCGCCGCCCTGGGGGTGCCCGCCGGGAGCCGCGAGCAGCTCGATGAGGCGGTCGAAGAACGCCTGTGGCAGGACTGGAACGGTTTGCTGCCGCCAGTAGTGGTGAGGGACCAGGCATTTCGGGAGATGCCGCTGACCGTTCCGTGGGAGTGGACCGGAGGAACAGCCGGCCTGGAGGTACGGTTGGAGGACGGCGGAATCCGGCGCTGGGAGGCGAGCCTGGATGGGCTGGAGACCTCGACTTGGGCGGAGTTGCGCGGGCGCACTTTCGTGCGGAAGCAGTTGCCGCTGCCAGAGGACTTGCCCCTGGGCTACCACGACGTGACCGTGGAGCTGGAGCGGGAGGGCGCCCCGGCGATCACCGGCGCCGCGCGGCTGATCTTATGCCCGGAACGGGCCTACACGCCGAGGGTGCTCCGCGACGGGGGCCGCACGGCCGGCCTGGCCATCGCCCTGTACGGAGTGCGCTCGGCGCGCAACTGGGGCTGCGGGGACTTCACTGACCTGGAGCGCCTCATCGACTGGCTGGCCGAAGCAGTGGGGGCCAGCTTCGTGGGTTTGAACCCGCTGCACGACATCCCCAACCGGCGGCCCTTCAATCTGAGCCCTTACCTGCCCGCGACGGCCTTCTACAAGAATCCCATTTACCTGGACCTCGAGCGAGTCGAGGAGTTCCACCGGTCGCCGCGGGCGCGGGCCTGGCTGGCCCGGCCGGAGATTCAGGCGGAGATCGAGGAGCTGCGTCAGGCCGAGTTGGCCGAGTACGAGCGTGTGCACGCGCTGAAGCTGCGCGCTCTGCGGCTGGCGTTTCCGGTGTTCCTCCGCCAGCTTTGGAGGGACTCGCCGCGGGCCGCGCAGTTCCGCGAGTTTGTGGCCCGGGAAGGGGAGCTGCTGGACCGCTACGCCACTTATTGCGTGCTGGACTTGTGGATCCGGGCGCGCCATCCGGGCGTGTGGGTCTGGCCGGACTGGCCCGAGCCGTACCGCGACCCGGACAGCGCGGCCGTCCAGCGCTTCGCCCGGCGGCACTGGCGTACGGTGCTGTTCTTCAAGTGGATCCAGTGGCAGGTCGATCTCCAACTCGCCGCAGCGCAGGAGCACGCCCGGCGCCGGGGGCTGGCCATCGGCCTCTACCATGACCTGGCGCTGGCCACCGACCGCTGCGGCGCCGACTTCTGGGCCTACCGGTCTTTCTACGTGTCCGGGTGCCGCGTGGGCGCCCCGCCCGACGGCTTCGCGCCCAAGGGGCAGGACTGGGCCTTTCCGCCCCCGGACGCCGATCGGCACCGCCAGGACGGCTACCGGCTGCTGGTCGAGTCGGTTCGCCACAATCTCCGCCACGGGGGCGCGCTGCGCATCGACCACGTCATGCGCTTCTTCCGGCTCTACTGGATTCCGGAAGGCTTGGATCCCGCCCAGGGGGCCTACGTGCAGGGTGACTGGCAGGATCTGCTGCGCATCCTGGCGCTGGAAAGCGTGCGCCACCGGGTGGCCATCATCGGGGAGGATCTGGGGACGGTGACGGCGGAGATCCGGCGGACCCTGGATCAGTTCGGGATCATCGGCTATCAGGTGCCGTACTTCGAGAAGCAGCCCTCGGGGGAGTTCCGCGCGCCTTCCCAGTACCGCCCCTCGGCTCTGGTTTCCTCCTCCACGCACGACCTGCCCACGCTGGCCGGTTACTGGGTGGGACGAGACATCGAGGCCCGCCGGGCCGCCGGCCTGCTGCCGGACGAGGCCAGCTACGAACGGCAGTTGTCCGACAGGGCCGCGGACAAGCAGCAATTGCTGACACTGCTGCTCCGGCTAGGGTTGCTGCCGGAGGGTTTCCCCCGGCGGGCCGATCAGGCGCCGGAGCTGACCGGGGAGCTGCACAACGCGGTGGTGGGCCTGATGGCGTTGACGCCCTGCCGCCTGATGGCGCTCAACCAGGAGGATCTGTTCAAGGAAACCGAGCAGCAGAACCTGCCGGCCTCGACCTGGCAGTATCCTAACTGGCAGCGCAAGATGAAGTACAGCCTGGAGGCGCTCCGCGCCTCGCCGGCGCGGGAGTTCACACGCATGTTGCGCGCCTGGCTGGAGCGCAGCGGGCGGCTGCC
>VFZS01000386.1 GCA_016871095.1 Acidobacteriota bacterium | reverse complement strand
TGATGGCTGCCCTGGCCGCCTGAACTTCGGAATCGTCCTCGGGTCGGTCCAGCAGCTCCCGCAGGGCGAAGTAGCGCACGCCGGGGTTATTTAGATCGGGCTCCATCAGCCAGGGGATGGGGTTTTCGTTCAACATACTCTTCCAATCTCTCATTCTATCACCTCTTTCCATTTGACAACGAGTCAACGAGGCACCCATTCCCTCGTTGCCTCAGTGCCTCATTCCCTCATCGCCTCATCAGCACCCCCCGAATCTGCTCAAACACCTCATCCAGCATGACCTCTGTGAGACGATTGGTCTGGGTGTTCTGGCGGCTGGGATGGTAGGAAACGACCAGCGTGGGTAGAGGTGGCTCGAACTCGTAGCAGGCAGCGTGGCGGAAGGGCAGACGCGGCACGTTTACGCCCTGCTCGCGCAACAGCGCCAGGTAACCTTCAAAGGCGATGCGGCCCAGGGCCAGCACGGCCCGCACCGAGGAAAGCAGCTCCAGCTCCCGCGCCAGGTAGCTCCAACAATTGATCTGCTCCTGACGGGTGGGGCGGTTCTTGGGTGGGACGCACCGCACCACGGCGGTGAGGAAGGTGTCGCACAGCTCCAGGCCGTCGTCGCGATGCCGTGACGTGGGCTGGTTGGCGAACCCGGCCCGAAACAGAGCCGCCGCCAACGTGTCTCCTGAGCTGTCGCCGGTGAACATGCGCCCTGTGCGGTTGGCCCCGTGGGCTCCTGGCGCCAGACCCAGGATCAGCAGCCGTGCGTGCGCATCGCCGAAGCCCGGCACGGGGCGGCCCCAGTATTCCCAATCTCCAAAGGCCCGCCGTTTCGTACGGGCGACCTCCTGGCGGTAAGCCACCAGCCGGGGACAGGCCTCGCAGGCCACGATCTGGCTATTCAGTTCCTCCCAGGATTCCATGAGCTAAAGCATAGCACTAAGTCCCTGATTCGTCAAGTCGCTCTCTTGCGCAGATTGGAGAAGTCGGGTATAATGAGTTCGGGCATCCGGGCTGGCACAAACAACCTGCTTCCCCGCTGCCTCAGGAGGCCGTATGTTCATTCTCCGTCTCACCCAACACGCCACGACGCGACCCGACCACTACCGCGTCGAGGTCGCCTTCGAGGGCGAGGGCCTGCCCCGACAGACCGCCACCGCCCCCGTTGAGTTCGCGCTCACCGCCCAGGAGCAGGAGGACCTGCGCTGGTACCTGGAAGACTACCTGCAGCACCCCTTCGACCCGGCCCCCACGGTCGCCGCCCGCATCGAGAAACGCCTGGCCGAGATCGGGGCGGAACTGTTCAGGGCTGTGTTTCAGGCTGACGACGACGCCCGTGACCTGTGGGCCACCCTGCGCACTCACCTCAACGACACCCGCGTCGAGATCGTCACCGGGGTGCGGGAGGCAGCGGCCATCCCCTGGGAGTTGATCCGTGACCCCAAGACCGACACCCCGCTGGCCCTGCGCGCTCGCACCTTCGTCCGCGCCCAACCCCAACCCGCCCAACGCCCACAGTTGCCTCCTCTCCCCCGCCTTTCGGGGGAAAGGCCGGGTGAGAGAGTTGGCCCAATCCGCATCCTGCTGGTCATCTGCCGTCCCGGCGGGGGCGAGGACGTGCCCTTCCGCTCCGTGGCCAGCCGCCTGATCAAGGGGCTGACCGAGGAGGTTCGCCAGGCCTTCCAACTGGACGTGCTGCGCCCGCCCACCTTCGAGCAACTGGGGCGCATCTTGCGGCAGGCCCAGGCCGAGGGCCGGCCGTACCACGTCGTCCACTTCGACGGGCACGGCATGTACGCCGAGGTTGTGCAGCCGGGCCAGGTGGCGGAATGGCTCAGGAGGGCGATGCCGCTGCTGCTGTCCGGTCCACGCCGTGGGGCGCACGGCTATCTGCTATTTGAAAACCCCGCGCTGGAGGAGAACGTGCAGTTGGTGGACGGCCCCGCCCTGGGCAAGCTGCTGGTCGAGGCCGGCGTCCCCGTGCTGGTGCTCAACGCCTGCCGCTCCGCCCACGCCGAAACCCCTGACTCCCCTCCCCTGATTTCGGAGGAGGGGGCGCCCGACGTTCACACCCAAATCCGCGCCTTCGGCTCGCTGGCGCAGGAGGTGATGGACGCCGGCGTGGCCGGGGTGGTGGCCATGCGCTACAACGTCTACGTCGTCACTGCCGCCCAGTTCGTGGCTGACCTGTACGCCGCCCTGGCCCAGGGCCACACGCTGGGCGAGGCGGTAAGCCGGGGCCGCAAACAACTGGCCGCCCAGCCGCTGCGCACCATCGCCTACGACCCCATCCCGCTGCAGGATTGGCCGGTGCCAGTGGCCTACGAGGCCGCCCCCATCGCCCTCTTCCCTCAGCCGGGGCGAGGGCAAGCCTCGCCCCTACACATCACCCTGGCAGCCGGCGACGCCACGCCCCAACGCGGGACCCTCGACCCCAGCCTGCCGCCCCAGCCGGACGTGGGCTTTTTCGGGCGCGACGAGACCCTGCTGGCCCTGGACCGCGCCTTCGACACCCAGAGCGTCGTCCTGTTGCACGCCTACGCCGGCAGCGGCAAGACGGCCACCGCCGCCGAATTCGCCCGCTGGTACGCCCTGACCGGTGGGGTCCAAGGGCCGGTGCTGTTTACTTCGTTCGAGCAGTACAGGCCGCTGGCGCGGGTGCTGGATCAGATCGAGGGGATGTTCGGGCCGGCGCTGGAGGCAGCGAGCATCCACTGGCTGGCCCTGCCCGACCAGGCCCGCCGTGATGTGGCCCTGCAGGTGCTGGAGCAAGTCCCGGTGCTGTGGATCTGGGACAACGTGGAGCCGGTGGCCGGTTTCCCCAGCGGCACGGCCTCCGTCTGGAGCGCGGCGGAGCAGCGGGAGATGGCCGACTTCCTGCGGGCGGCGCGGGGAACGGAGGCCAGGTTCCTGCTCACCTCACGGCGCGACGAGCGGGGCTGGCTGGGCGACCTGCCGGCCCGCCTCACCCTGCCGCCCATGCCCATGCAGGAGCGGGTGCAGTTGGCCCGCGCCCTGGCGGAGAAGCACGGGCGACGGTTGACCGACGTGGAGGACTGGCGGCCGCTGCTCCAGTTCACCCAGGGCAACCCGTTGACCATCACCGTGCTGGTGGGCCAGGCGTTGCGCGACGGGCTGAGGACCAGGGAGCAGATCGAGGCCTTCGTGGCCAGGCTGCGCGCCGGGGAAGCCGCCTTCGACGACGAGGCCAGCGAGGGCCGCTCGAAATCGCTGGGCGCCTCCCTGAGCTACGGTTTCGAGCACGCCTTCGGCGAAGCCGAGCGCCGCCAACTGGCCCTGCTCCACTTCTTCCAGGGCTTTGTGGACGTGGATGCGTTGCGCTACATGGGGCATCCCAAGCTCGGTGACCTGCCCGAACTGCGCGGCCTGACCCGCGAAGCGGGCATCGCCCTGCTCGACCGCGCCGCCGAAGTGGGCCTGCTCACCGCCCACGGCGGCAGCTACTACACCATCCACCCCGCCCTGCCGTGGTACTTCAAGAGCCTGTTTGAGCAGTACTACCCCTCACCCCAGCCCTCTCCCCAGGGGGGAGAGGGAGCGACCTCCCCTCTCCCAGGTTTGGGAGAGGGGCCGGGGGTGAGGGCCACCCGCGCCTTCGTCGAAGCCATGGGCGAGTTGGGAAATCACTACTGGTGGCAATACGAACGCGGCAACCGCGACGTGATCGCCGCCCTGGCCGCCGAGGAAGCCAACCTGCTCCACGCCCGCCACCTCGCGCGAAAACACGGCTGGTGGCATCGTGTCATCCGCACCATGCAGGGCTTGGACCAGCTCTACGGTCACACCGGCCGCCGGGCGGAGTGGGCGCGGCTGGTGGAGGAGATCGTGCTGGACTTCGTGGACCCGGCCACCGACGGCCCACGGCCGGGGCGGGAGGAGCAGTGGGATTTCGTCACCCACTATCGCGCGCGGCTGGCCATGGAAGCGCGGCAGTGGGCCGAGGCCGAGCGCCTGCAGCGTGCCTGTGTGGATTGGGAACGCCAACGCGCCGCCCCCGCCCTGGCCGCGCCGCCGCAGGCGCTGGACGACGCCCGGCGCAACGCCATCCGCGCGCTGGCGGTGTCGCTAGAAGTGTTGGCCATAATTCTGCGTGAACAAGGTAAGACCGAATGCATCACCCCATCTGAAGAAGCCATTCACCTGTATCACCGAATAGGTGACCGCGCCACCGAAGCCAGTAGCGCCTTCAACCTTGGCAAGGCCTACGAGGAGATCCCTGCCCTCCGTGACCTGGATCAGGCGGAGCACTGGTACCGGCGTAGCCTGGAACTCCGTCCTGAGGGCGACCGCCTGGGGCGTAGCAAGAGCTTGAGCGTGCTGGGGTATGTGGCTTGGGAACGCTTCGAGGAAGCGCGGGCAGCCAGGTGGCCAGAAGAAGAGATGGTTCGTCATCTAAACGACGCCCTGCAGCTCTACCAGCAATCGCTGGCCTTGTTGCCCCCCAACGCGGTGGATGACCTGGCGGTGGCACATGGTCAACTGGGCAACATCTACGGCGATGCTGGCGACCTGGACCGCGCCTTGACGCACTACCGCGAGGCCATCCGCTACGCTGAAGTGGGAGGTAACATGTACAAAGCCGCCAGGTGTCGCTTCAACGTCGCCGTGGCCCTGGCGCGGGCGGGCCGCCTGGCGGATGCGCGGGAGTACGCCCACGCCGCGCTGCGCAACTACGAGACGTATGGGGAGGGGGCGCGGGAGGAGATACAGAAGACGCGGGGGTTGATTGAGCGGATTGAGCAGGCGATGACTGAAACGTGAAAGCGTGAAGCGTAAAGGAGGTTAACGTTCTAGAAACCCGTTTTCTTGAAGAAAACGGGTTTCTGGTTTGGTACTGCCAAAATCCTCAGCCCGTCCGGCGGTAGTTGTCGCGCAGCCAGGCGTGCTGCGCCTCGCTCATTCGATCCCCTCCCGCAGGTGATCCAGACGGTTCATGAACTCGATGTTCCATCGGCCGCCGTTCCAGCGTAGGCGGTGGAGCCCGGTGGGATCCGTTTGAACACCGAAGTTGTGCACGCCCAACAGGCACCGTACGATGGTCCCCACGGTGCCACCGTGAGCTACAATTAATACCGTGCCCCCGGCATGGGCCTCCAGGATGCGTTGGGCCGCTCGCTGGACTCGGGTCTTGAAAGGCAGATAGGTCTCAGCGAGGTAGGCGGGGGCAGCGGCGGAGCCGTTGAAGTACGGTGGGGCGTAGTCGTCGCTGTCCTCCCAGTAGGGCACCTCGAACTCGCGCAGGTCGTGGTCGAGGGTCACCGGCAGGTGCAGCTCGGCGGCGACGATCTCGGCCGTGTCCCTGGCGCGGATGAGGGGGCTGGCGTAGATGGCGTCAATCTTTTGGTTGGCAGCCAGCCAGCGGCCCAGCAGGCGCGCCTGGCGGCGGCCTCTATCAGTTAAAGGACTGTTAAAGCCAGCCTCATCACCGCGCACGATCCACTCCGATTCACCGTGTCGGGCTAGAAGAAGGTTCACGAGCGTACCTCCAGAGCATGTTCACCTCGTGTAACTGTCCATAGTGTCATTGCGAAGAGCTTAGCGATGAAGCAATCCACGAC
>VFZS01000385.1 GCA_016871095.1 Acidobacteriota bacterium | reverse complement strand
CTCGCAGGCAGTTCATTCCCGCGGCCGCCGCCGGACCGTTCTCCATCCTGAGCCGCGCCGCCACGCCGCGCCGCAACATCCTGTTCATCGCCATCGATGACCTCAATGACTGGGTCGGAGTGCTGGGCGGCAACCCGCAGACCCGCACCCCCAACCTCGACCGGCTGGCCGGCCAGGGCGTGCTGTTCACCAACGCCCACTGCGCGGCTCCGTTGTGCAACCCTTCCCGCGCAGCGCTGATGACCGGCATACGCCCCGCCACCTCGGGCATCTACACCAACGGTCAGCCTTTCCGGCAATCGGAGGTCACCAAGAACGCCGTGACCCTCCCCATGCACCTGCGCACGCACGGTTACAGCGTCATCGGCTCGGGCAAGATCTACCACGGCGGCTTCCCCGATCCGCAGAGCTGGGATGACTACTGGCCCTCGCAGCAGCGCAACAAGCCCCCCGATCCGCAACCCCCGACTCTGCCCGCCAACGGCATCCCCGGGTCCGGCAACATGGACTGGGGCCCCGTGGATGTGGCCGACGAAGAGATGGGCGACGTCAAGGTGGCTGAGTGGGTCTCACGCCATCTCTCGAAGAAGGTCACGCAGCCGCTATTCCTGGGCTGCGGCATCTTCCGTCCTCACTTGCAGTGGTACGTGCCCCGCAAGTACTTCGACATGTTTCCCGTAAACCAGATCAAGCTGCCGCCGGTGAAGGAGGACGACCTGGACGACATCCCGCCCCTCGGCCGCCGCTTCGCCGACAACAACGGCGACCACCGGCGCATCACCTCGCACGGGAAGTGGCGCGAAGCGGTGCAGGCCTACCTGGCCTCGGTGGCCTTTTCGGATGCCGCCGTCGGGCGCGTG
Organism: Acidobacteriota bacterium; assembly: GCA_016871095.1. Lineage (GTDB taxonomy): Bacteria > Acidobacteriota > Terriglobia > Bryobacterales > Bryobacteraceae > VFZS01. The sequence continues at coordinate 4,715 of VFZS01000385.1, read as the reverse complement.
CTGCGCGCACTCGAGACCGGGCCTAACGCGGGCGACTTCACTATCGTGTTGTGGAGCGACCACGGCTGGCACCTGGGCGAGAAGCTGCACTGGCGCAAGTTCACGCTGTGGGAAGAGGCCACCCGCAACGTGCTGATGGTCTCAGCGCCCGGCATTACCCGGGCCGGCGGACGCTGCCGGCGGCCGGTCAGCCTGCTCGACATCTATCCCACGCTGGTGGACGTCTGCGGGGTGGCCCCGCGCAAGGAGCTCGAGGGCCTCAGCCTGCTGCCGCAGTTGAAGGATCCCGCCGCCAGACGCGAGGCTCCCGCGCTTATTACCTACTTGCGCGGCAATCACTCGATCCGCGATGAGCGCTACCGCTACATTCGCTATCGTGACGGCACAGAGGAGCTGTACGATCACCACAGCGATCCGCAGGAGTGGACCAACCTCGCTGGCAAGCCGGAATTGCAGACCCTGAAAGCCCGCCTCGCCCGGTGGCTGCCGAAGACCGACGCCCCCGACGGGCCCTCCGCCCGTGGCGTGGATGAGGATGGCACCCTGGGCAGCCGCCAGGAGGCCGAGCGCCAGATCGAGCGCCGCCGCAACCGGGGCAAGCAGTCGCCACAGCGTTAACCCAAGGGCGCAGGCAGACCGCTCCCTGACGGTCGCGGCTCGGTCACGTGCGGCAGAGCCAGTAGCCGAGCCACGAGCGTCAGCGAGTGGTCCCCGCTACCACGGAAAGCGGAACGTCGGCTGGCTGGCGAAACGCCTGCGGTAGATGGTAACTTCCCCGCCGGCGCCAGGCTCCAGCTCCACCTCAAAGGCCCTCGCGCCCACGCTAACGGTCTGCTCGCCCGCCAACACCCGCTCGCAGAAGTGCTCTCCGTAGCCGCCGGTCTGAACCGCGACGCGCCGCGATTCCGTCTGGCTGGTGTTCACCAGGATGACCTTCACGTACTCCGGCGTGATCTTCGTGACCAGCGCCGCGACGGCGTCGGGCAGTCCGGCACGGCGCCGCTCGGGATCGAAGTAGCGCAGCTCGGCCCGCAGCAGCCCGCCGCTCCACATGGGCTGCGCTCCGCCCAGAGTCAGATTGACCAGGGCTCCGGTCGCTGCTCCGATGACCCCCAGCGGCGCCTCTTTCGAGGTGCGTATGGTGTGCGGCGAGTCCGCCCGCCGCGTGTCCGGAGTGCTCCGGTCGCTGGCGATGCCCTGGTAGTTCCAGCGGATCCGCGCGAAGGCGTCCCGGAGAGCGCGCTCCGGGTAGCCGGGATCATGGCCTTCGAGGTAGTCGATCCAGGCGATTTCGTTGCCGCCTTCGAAGCGCCCGCTCTCGTGCTCGAAGCGCCACATGGGCGTGTTGCGGCGCTCGGCCGGCTTGGGCTGAGCCGCCTCGCGCAGCGTCGCCAGGTCCTGCGGGTGAAGACTGTGGAGGTACACGTCCGAGTAGAGAGCCTCGAAGAGCGAATCGCCGATCTCGTTGACGGGATCGTACGGCCCCTGATCGCCGTACTTGTTGCGGAAGCGCGGGCCTTGCGGCGTCTGGGTTCTGGCCTCCAGCAGCCGCCGGCCTTGCGTGCGCAGTATGTCCAGGTAGCCGGGCCCGCCCAGCAGGGCCGCGTTCCCAAAGCCGATGCGCACGCCCCTGCCGAGAATGCTCCAGCCGCCGAAGGTCCAGTTCCAGCCCATCAGGCCGCCGTACCACTTGCCGTCCCAGCCCTCTCCGACCTGGCCGTTGAGGCCCACGATCGAAGGAACCCACCCGCCGCCAGCCGCCGCGCGCTCCCGCCAGGCGCCCATATACTCAAGCACCCAGTCGCGGTAGTGCGTGTCTCCGGTGAGGATGTAGGCGTTCGTGGCCAGGCTGGTCGAGATCAGGTTCATGGGCACGTCACCCTTCACCCGCGTCCAGTCGCCCGAGCGCCGGAAGTAGTCGTGGTCCTCGCGGTCGCCCCAGTACTCGGGCGTGGCTTCCAGCCTGGGCCCGCGGCTGCCGTTGAGGATGCTCCTGATGATCTTCAAGCCGGGATCGTAGTTGCCGGCGGAAGGATCTCTGCCCGTGTAGAAACCGGCGAAGCGCACCATGCGCTCGCGGGTCCTGTCGTGGTTCGGATCGGCCAGCGGCAGCAGGAAGAAGGGGGCCAGTCCTTCGCCGGTGTGCTCCCAGTCGAACGAGGTGATGAACTCGCGGTGGAACATCTTGAGCGCGGTGTACTGCCGCAGGTGCCCCTCCCACACGAAGTGGAACAGGTCCAGCGACTTCCTGGGGCCGCCCAGCACGTACACCAGCGGCCAGTTGTAGAAGTTCTCCATGGCGTCGTCCGGCCCGTCTGCGCCGCCCCAATGTTCCACGCACTCGAGGTAGCCGTTGATGGGATTGACGTACCGGGCGGCCAACCGCTCCATCAGCCGCGCGTTCTCCACGAGCAACGCGCGCTCCATCAGCGCCCACCCGGGCGGCGGCATGGGTGAGGAGATCTTCACGACGGGAGGCTCCGCGGCGGCGAGCGCCACGGCAGCCGACCAGGCCAGAGCGAACCGAGCAGCGGGTGTCACGGCGCCCAGCATAGCACGGCGCAAACGCGCCACACGAGGAGCGGAAAGGCGGGTGTATACTTGACCCATCCGGCATACAGAGTCGAGGTCAAGCATGCGGTTCTTGTTCTGTCTTCTAGCTTTGATCCCCGCGGCGCAGGCCGCGCGCGTGCCCACTGTTGACGACCTGATCAAGCTCCAGACGCCTGGTGGCGTCCAGATCTCACCGGACGGCAGGTACGTGGCCTACACGGTCCGGGAGGCCGACTTCGAGCAGAACGCATACGTGACGCATATTTGGGTGGCGGAGACCGCCAGCGGCCGCGCCTGGCAGTTGACCCGCGGCAAGAAGTCGGCGCGCGCACCGCGCTGGTCACCCGATGGCCGCTGGCTGGCCTTTTCGAGCGACCGCGAAGGCGGCAAGAACCAGCTCTTTGCCATCCCTCCCGACGGCGGCGAAGCGGTTCAATTGACCAAGGCCGCCACTGCCGTGGGAGCCTTCGCCTGGTCCACCGACGGCAAGCAGGTCGCCTTCACCGCTCCGGAGAAGGAGCCTCAGGCGCTGAAGGACCGCAAAGGCCACCTGGGCGAGTTCCAGGTGGTCCGCAAGGACTACTCCTACTCCCACTTGTGGACCATCGACGTGGCCGAGGCCATGAAGGCCCCCGTCGAGGGCAGGCAGCGCACCAAGGGACGGGATTTCACGGTGCGGTCTTTCTCCTGGTCGCCCGATGGCGCGCGGATCGCCTTCTCGGCCACCATTGACCCCGACCTGGTCCGCTCCGACACCGCCGACCTCTACGTCCTGGCGCTGGCGGGGGACGCAGTGATGAAGCTGGTCAGCCAGCCCGGCCCGGACAGCTCTCCAGAATGGTCGCCCGACGGCAAGTGGATCGCCTTCTCTTCGAGCATGGGCAGCCGGGAGTGGTTCTTCGCCAACCGCCGCATCGCCATCGTTCCCGCTCAGGGCGGCACGCCCAAGTCGCTCACGGACAGTTTCGACGAGGACCCTTTCCTCTCTGCCTGGAAGCCGGACGGCATCTACTTTGGCGCGATCCAGAAGACCGCCATGCACTTGTTCCGCATCGACCCGCCGAGCGGACGGATCACGCGCGTCACCTCCCCGGATTCCCTGCAACTGGGCTTTGGCGCATCCTTCACGCAGGACGGCAAGCAGATGGCCTTCACGCTCAGGAGCGCGGAAGAGCTGAGCGACGTTTACCTCTCCGCGCCGGAGCCGTTCAAGCCGCGGCGGCTAACCAACTTCAACGCCGCCATACGGGACTGGACCCTGCCCCGCGAGGAAGTCATTGCCTGGACCAGCAAGGACGGCACGCGCATCGAAGGGGTGCTGGCCAAGCCCGCCGATTTTGACCCCGCCAAGAAGTACGCCCTGTTGTGCGTCATCCATGGCGGGCCTACGGGCGTGGACTGGCCGCAGCCGGTGCACACGTATGCCTATCCGGTGGACCTGTGGGCGGCGCGCGGGGCTTTGACCCTGCGCGTGAACTACCGGGGCAGCGGGGGCTACGGGGAGAGATTCCGAAAGTTGAACGTCCGCAACCTGGGGGTGGGCGACGCCTGGGACGTGGAGAGCGGCGTGGACTACCTCATCAGCAAAGGCTGGGTGGATCCCAAGCGCGTGGGCGCGATGGGATGGAGCCAGGGTGGCTACATCTCGGCGTTCCTGGCCACGGCCTCAACGAAGTTCGCGGCCATTTCGGTGGGCGCCGGCATCTCGAATTGGGCGACCTACTACTACAACACCGACATCACGCCGTTCACCATTCATTACCTGGGCGATGATCCGGTTGACGATCCGGAGATCTATCGCAAGACCTCGCCCATGTCCTACATCAAGCAGGCGCGCACCCCGGTGTTGATCCAGCACGGCGAACTCGACCGCCGCGTGCCCATTCCCAACGCATACGAGCTGCGGCAGGGCCTGGAGGACCGCGGCGTGCCGGTCGAGATGATCGTCTACAAGGGCTTTGGCCACGGCATTGACAAGCCCAAAGAGGCGCGGGCCTTAATGCAGCACAACCTGGAGTGGTTCAACCACTACTTGTGGGGCGATCCCCGGCCCGACTTTTTGACTCCGAAAGTGCCCAAGGCCGCGGAGAAGAAGGAAGGCGAGACGAGGGGGCCATAGGAGGCAGTCCTCATGCGGAAGATCCTCGCGCTGATAGTAATCT
>VFZS01000384.1 GCA_016871095.1 Acidobacteriota bacterium | reverse complement strand
GCTGGAGACCGACGCTGGGCTGACCAGCGCCGAGGGCGCGCTGGTGCTGGGCCGGCCGCGCCTCATTCAGGTGGACGGCATCGTGTGCGAGGCGCCCCTGGGCGGCCACCTGATCTTTCTGAAGAACCAGGACGTGCCGGGCGTGATCGGCCACGTGGGCACGGTGCTGGGCCGCAACCAGATCAACATCGCCAACTTCTCGCTGGGACGGCGCGACCGCCCGGGAAGGGCGGGCGAGCCGCTCGAGGCGGTGGCCGTGGTCGAAACCGACGGCTTGGTGCCCGAGGCGGTGCTGGCCGAGCTAATGGAGAACCCCGCGATCAAAGTCGCCCGGACCGTGGAGCTGCCGTAAGCGGACAGGCAAGACTGCCTGTCCTACGGGCCGAACAAGGCATTCAACCCGCCGTGGGACAGGCGGTTCCGCCTGTCCGCCGTTCTTTTCACGGCCCCGGCTGGAGCGGCTCGATGTAGACAATCTCGGTGGTCCACATCGCGGGCAGGTCCACGCGCACCCCGTCGGTCATCAACTGCTCCCCGGTCAGGGTGTAGGTGCGCCCGCTCTCCTGGAAGCGCACGCTGTAGTTCCGTTCCCGCTGGAGGCCCCGCGGGCGCACCATGCGGTAGTTCCCGGTGGCCTGCGGGCGCGTGACGAAGATGATGGCGGTGTCGGTGGCCTCGTGGTAGCTCTGGAGTGAGTCCACCCGGTTGTCAGCGGGGCGGGCGCTCAGGTGGTAGACCCGGCCTTCCCGGATGCGCCGCCGAAGCTGCTTGTACAGCTTGACCTCCGCGATGGCCAGCTCCACGTCCTCGGGGCGCATCTCGGTGAGCCGGTTCATGAAGATCCAGGGGCCGCCGAACATGTAGCTGCGGGTCTTGTAGTAGTCCAGCTCGTGGTCCGGCATGTAGCGGTCGGCGTACCGGGTGGAGAAGGGGTAAGTGACCCCGTAGATGGCCTGCCGGGTGGTCATGGGGCCGGAGTCGTCGGCGGCGATCGAGGTGACGTAGTTGCGGACCATGTTGAAGGTCATCATGTTGCCGCCGTCCTCGCAGTTTTCCCACAGCACGCGGGGCCGCTGGCGCTGGACCTCCAGGATCACCGCGTTCAGGCCGTCCACGGCGTTGGAGTAGTTGCTGTCGCCGGGGTCGTGGCTGTGCGAGGTCTTGGTGCAGCGCTTGACCATGTTCTCGCCGTCTTGCAGGATCCAGTCCAGGTTGTACTCGTCGATCATGCGGACGGTCTCCTGAACCAGCCACTGCCGCACCGGCTGGTGGGACAGGCACAAGGAGAGGGCGTCGAAGTAGTGGTAGGTTTCCGAAGAGGTCCAGTCGGGGTTGGCGCGCAGGACGGCCGAGTCGGGATCGGCCTCGGCCAGCGCGAAGTGCAACCCGAACTTCATGCCCAGCGAGTGGACGTAGTCGGAAAGGGCACGCATGCCGCTGGGGAACTTCCCGCGATCGGCGCGCCAGTCGCCGATGCGCTCGGCCCAGCCCAGATCCACGACGAACAGCTCGACGCCGATGCGGGCTGCGATCTCGGTGTTGCGCCGCAGGGTCTCCTCGTCGAGGTCAAACTGGTACCTCCACGAGTCCCAGATGACGTAGGGGAAGTTCTGGTCGGGGATGGGCTTGGCGATGGCGGCTTCAGCGAAGCGCTGGGTGCGGTAGCCGGCCTCGTCCCAGTCGCCGTGGTAGAGACCCAGGAAGGCCGCGGGAACCTGGAAATCCTGGTTGGGCCCCAGCGGGCGGCTCAACTGCTGGATCGTGGCGGCCAGTTGCAGGTGCCCCTGCCAGCGGGTGTGGCGCACCGCGGCGGTGGCGCGGCCGTCGAACTCCCAGCCGGCGAACAGCCCGCGGTCGGCATCGTCGCGCAGCGCCAGCCAGCCGCAGTGCTGGCCGTGCGCCCCGGAGTTGACGCTCACCGTGCCGCCCGCCGGATTCAGCGTGGTGGTGAGCGGCTCGAAGTTGCCCCAAATGCCGCCCCGCACCCATTGGTTGACCCGGAACACCCGGTAGGTTTTCTCCAGTTCGGCGAAGCTCCACGGCAGCATGTCGGCCAGCGTTACCCGGGCCGTCGCGGGCCGCAGGTTGCGGAAGCGGACCCGGTAGCGCAGCGCCGGCTGGTTCTCGAAAAGCTCCAGCTCGAGGGTCACCTGACCGGTGGCGAGCAGGTCCCGCAGCACGATGGTCTGCCGGTAGCCGCCGCGAGCGATGGCTCGGCTCGTCTGGGCGGCCAGGCGCCACTGGGTGCGCGCGTCCCATAGCGTGCCGTCCACTTGCAGCCGGATGGGGGAAGAGGCAATGTTGTCCGGGGGCGCCCAGGTGTCTTTGGTGCGCAGGTCGGACAGGGACCGGAACTCGAAGGTCTGTGCCGGTGTGTGCTGGAAGACCGCCTCCAGCACGCCGTTCGAAAGCGTCCAGATGCGCTCCTCGGCATCGTAGCGGAACTGGAACTCCGCCCGGCCCATCCCGGGCAGGCACAACAACAGGCCCACCCACAGCCCGGCGCGCCTCGCCGCCCGCCCGTCCTTGCGCTGGCCTCCCGGCAGCATCTTCTTGTTTGAGGCTAGCAGAAGCCACGCGTTTGCGCCCCGCGCGTCCGGTTTGCTAAGATGGACAAGGACGGAACCTCCCCATTGCTCCTCCACCAATCCAGCCAACGGAGTGCTTGACGCGCAAGAATGAGCTTCACGGTCTTTCTCGGCAATTTACCAACTTGGGTCACGGCGGACGATATTCAATCCTGGCTCGCCTCGGAGAGCATGGTGGCGGACGCCATCAAGGTCATCCGCAACCCCGAAACCCAGGAGTCCAAGGGCTTCGCCTTCATCGACGCCCCCAACCAGGAGGAGATGCAGGCCATCATCCTCCGCTTTGACCGGGCGCCGCTGGAGGGGCGCCTGCTGCGCGCCAACCAGGCCCAGCCGCCCAAGCCCAGAGGGCCAGCCCAACCCGCCGACCGTGGGTTCCAGGGCCTCAAGCGGCGCAAGCGCGGCAAGGGGCCATCCGACGGGGCCAAGAGCGCTTTCGCCACCGAGCTGGCCAAGGTCCTCTAGCTCCGCGCCGCACCCAGGCATGCTGCCGGGGCTCCCCCGCCTTTTCCTTCCCCAATTCTGAGATCCTCCGTTTCGTGGTATCCTTCAGCCGGGAGCACTGGTGTCGGCCGCGGGAGCATGCCTGTCCTGGCTGAGTGACGCCGCGGCTGCCAGAGGTGATTGATGTGCCGAACTCACTGATCATCCGAACCGCATTCATTTTCATCTTGTGTTACATGGGCTATTTCCTGACGCCCTTCAAGGATCCGGCCGGGCGCGCTATTCCGGCGGCCGGTGGTCTGGCCGGCCTGGCCCTGGGGCTGCTCGTCATCCTCTTTGAGCTGCGCATCAAGCACGTCACTCTGCGCCGCCTGATTGGGGGCGCCGCCGGTTCGCTGCTGGGGATCGTGGGCGCCGTCCTGATGAGCCTGGTCCTGGGCGGCGCGCTTCCCCAAGGCAATCCGGCCCTCCCCTTCATCCAGATGGGCATCCTGCTGTGGATGACCTACATCGGCCTGGTGGTGGGCTCCAGCAAGGGCGAGATGCTGAATCTCTCCGCGCTGGGCGGCTTGTTCCGCGGCGACCGGGGCGGGCGGCAGGCCTTCAAGATCCTTGACACCAGCGTGATCATCGACGGCCGCATCGCCGACGTCGCCGAGACCGGCTTCCTGGATGGGACGCTGATTGTCCCCCAGTTCGTGTTGCGGGAGCTGCAACTCGTGGCCGACTCGGGAGATTCCCTCAAGCGCAACCGCGGCCGGCGCGGCCTGGACATCCTCCAGCGGCTCCAGAAGATGGCCCACCTCACCATCCAGATCCTCGAGGATGACTACGCCCACTTGCGCGAGGTGGACATGAAGCTGATCGAGCTGGCCAGGCAGCACGAGTGCAAGATCGTCACCACCGACTTCAACCTCAACAAGATGGCCCAGCTTCATGGCGTGCGCGTGCTGAATATCAACGAGCTGGCCAACGCCCTCAAACCGGTGGTGCTGCCGGGCGAGTCCATGCGGGTGTTCATCCTGAAGGAAGGCAAGGAGTACAACCAGGGCGTGGCCTACCTGGACGACGGCACCATGGTGGTGGTGGACAACGCCAGGCGAGTGATCTCGAAAACCATCGACATCACCGTGACCAGCGTCTTGCAGACCACCGCCGGCAAGATGATCTTCGGGCGGTTCGACGAACGCGTGCACACGGTGTATGAGAAGCCGGGCGACAAGCACGACCGCGCGGCGCCGCGCGAATCCACCCCGGCCGGCGCCGCCACCGGGTAGCGGGCGGGATACAATCGTAGCTCACAACGCCATGAGAGTCGCCGTGATACTGCCAGCCGCCGGGCTGGGCACCCGCATGGGCCGCCTCCCCGCGGAGAAGACCGGCACCAGCCGCAAGCAGTTCATGCTGCTGGACGGCTCGCCCATCCTGCTGCACACCATCCGCAAGTTCGTGGCCTGCCCGCCGGTCTCGGAAATCGTGGTGGCCCTGCGGCAGGAGGATTTCGACTGGGTGGCCGAGATGCTGCGCCGCGAGGGCCTGAGTGGCCTGGTGCACCCGGTCGAGGGCGGGGACTCGCGCCAGCAGTCGGTCGAGAACGCCCTGGCCGCGCTCTCGCCGGACACCGACCTGGTGGCGGTGCACGACGCCGTGCGCCCCTTTATTGACCTGCCCACCATCGAGAGGGTGATTCAGGAGGCGGCCGAGACCGGCGCGGCCATCGTCGGCATCGTGCCGGTGGACACGGTCAAGCAGGTGCGCCGCAACATGATCCGCGGCACGCTGCCCCGGGAGCGCCTGATCCTGGCGCAGACGCCCCAGGTGTTCCGGTTCGCGCTGTTGCAGCAGGCCTTCCAGCGGGCCCGCGAGGACGGCTTCACGGCCACCGACGAATCCAGCCTGGTGGAGCGCCTCGAGCAGGTCGAGGTCACCGTGGTGCTGGGCAGCGACCGCAATATCAAGATCACTAAGCCCTCGGATATGGACCTGGCGCGTCTCTTCCTCGAAGAGCAGCAGGCGGCCCTGGCCGGAGCCTGAAGCGGCCCCCGCGATGAGCGAGCACCGCACCGGAGTGGGTTGGGACGTGCATCGCGTGGCGGCCGGCCGGCCGCTCGTTCTGGGCGGCGTCGAGATCCCCGCGCAGTTCGGGCTGGAAGGGCACTCCGACGCCGACGTGCTGGCCCACGCCCTCACCGACGCGCTGCTGGGCGCGGCGGCTCTTGGAGACATCGGGGAGCATTTCCCGAATACCGACCCGCGGTGGGCGGGAGCGAGCAGCCTGCTGTTTCTCCGGCACGCGCTGGAACTGATCCGGCAACGCGGCTATCGGGTGGTCAACGTGGATGCCAACGTTATCCTGGAGCGGCCCAAGCTGAAGGACTACCGCGAGCGTATCCGCCAGTCACTGGCCCAGGCGCTGGAACTGCCCCTCGAGCGCGTTTCGGTCAAGTTCAAGACCGCCGAGAAGCTCGGCCCCGTGGGCGAGGGGCGCGCGGCGGAAGCCCAGGCCGTGGTGACCCTTGCTGCCGGGTAGCCTCCGCGCTACTGTAGTGCGTCGAAGATA
>VFZS01000383.1 GCA_016871095.1 Acidobacteriota bacterium | reverse complement strand
GTTTAGTTCAAACACCCTTCCCTGGCACTCGGCTTCTCGGCCCTGCAATCCCTCCTCGGTGACCCTCTTTGCCTCTTGCCTTCCGCCTCTGGCCCTCCACGTCTTCCCCAAATGCCCCCATTGCCGCTTTTTATGCCATCCGCCTCTTGCATTTGTGGCACTAACGCGCTATCCTAGGCCTTAAGGAGCACCAACGGAACATGTCGCCAACCGGTTACACGGCGCCGCTTCCGTTACTCCTCTGTTCCCCCTCTCGGGCTGTCATCCCCGGCATCATCATCGCCATTAGCATCGGGGTCACTGTAGCTGGCCCCGCCTGATTCGGCCCGAAGGTTTTTCCGAAAGGCCACCGGCGGGGATTCCAATCCAGCCGGTGGCCTTTTTCATTGCCACCGAGCCGCGAGCGCAAGCGAGCGGTGGAGTCAAGGGAGGTTCTGGAGCATGTCGAACTTGATGAGCGGCGCGCGGATGTTGCTGGAGTGCTTGGCCCGTGAAGGCGTGGACTGTATCTTTGGCTACCCCGGCGGGGTCACCCTGCCCTTGTATGACGCCCTCTACGACCACCCCATCCGCCACATCCTGACTCGCCACGAGGAGAACGCCGCCTTCGCGGCGCAGGGCTACGCCCGGGCCACCGGCCGCGTCGGCGTCTGCTGCGCCACCTCCGGCCCCGGCGCCACCAACCTGGTCACCGGCTTGGTCAACGCCCACATGGACTCTACGCCACTCGTGGCCCTCACCGGCCAAGTGGCGGTCAAACTGATCGGCAGCGATGCCTTCCAGGAGGCCGACACCTTCGGCATCACCCGTTCCTGCACCAAGCACAACTACCTGGTGAAGGACCTCGCCGACCTGCCTCAGGTCATTCACGAGGCTTTCTATGTCGCCGCCACCGGCCGCCCCGGTCCCGTGCTGGTTGACCTTCCCAAGGACGTCCTACACGCCCAGGGACGTTATTCGCCCGTCTCGGCCATTCACCTGCCCGGCTACAAGATCTTCACCGAGGGCCATACGGGACAGATCCGCCGCGGCGCTCAGTTGATGTGGGAGGCCCAGCGCCCGCTGGTTTACGCCGGCGGTGGCGTGGTCCTCTCCGACGCCGCGCAGGAGCTCCGCGAACTCGTCGAGTTGCTCGATGCCCCGGCTGTGCTGACTCTTATGGGCCTGGGTGCCCTGCCCTCTTCTCATCCCAACTTCATCAGCATGCCCGGCATGCACGGCAGCTACGCCGCCAACTTGGCCTTGACGCAGTGCGACCTCCTCATTTCCCTCGGCGTCCGTTTCGACGACCGCGTCACCGGCCGCCTCTCCTCCTTCGCTCCCCACGCCAGGGTCATCCATGTTGACATCGACCCCTCTGAGGTCGGCAAAAACCGCAACCCCGATCTGCCCATCGTCGGTGATGCCAAGCGCGTGCTGGCACGCCTCCTCAAGGTCCTCCGCGAGCTCGAGCCCCAGGAGGGGCCGCGCCAGGCCGATGCGCGCCAGGCCTGGTGGAGTCAGATCCGCAGTTGGCAGCAGGAGCACCCCCTGGTGCCCGCCGTCTCCTCCCACGAGATCAAGCCCCAGCACCTCATCGCCGAGATCGATCGTCTCTCCGGCGGCCAGGCCATCGTCGCCTCCGACGTTGGCCAGCACGAGATGTGGTCCGCCCAGTTCATCCGCTTCAACGAGCCGCGCCTGTGGCTCTGCTCCGGTGGTCTCGGCTCCATGGGCTTCGGATTGCCAGCCGCCATCGGCGCCCAGTTCGCCCGCCCCGACAAACTGGTCTTCGCCGTGGTCGGCGACGGCGGCTTCCAGATGGCCCTTCCCGAGCTGGCCACCATCGCCGCCCACGCTCTGCCCGTCAAGGTCGTCATCGTCAACAACGGTTACCTGGGTATGGTCCGCCAGTGGCAGGAGCTTTTCTTCAACAACCGCCTCTCTGCCGTCGAGCTGGAGTGCTTCCCCGAGATCGAGAGCCTCGCCGCCGCCTACGGTCTCAAGGGACGCACCATCAGCCGCCCGTCCGACCTCGCCCCGGCCCTCGAGGCGGCCGTCCGTGAACCCGGCGCTTACATCCTCAACGTCAAGGTCTCGCCGCACGAGAACGTCTACCCCATGGTCCCGTCCGGCGCCGCGCTCAACGAAATGGTCCTCGGCCCGCCCCAACCGGTGGCCGTGCCCGAGTAACCGGAGGACGCCATGCTGCAAGTCATTTCCCTGCTGGTCGAAAACAAGCCCGGCGCCTTGATGCGCATCACCGGCGTCTTGAGCGCCCGCGGCTACAACATCGAGAGTCTCACCGTGGCCCGCACCCTGGATCCCGGCCTCTCTCGCATGACCATCGTGGTGGACGTGGACCCCGCCCTTCGTCGCCAGGTGATCAAGCAGATGAACAAGCTGCTCAACGTCCTTCAGGCCACCGACCTCACCGAGAGCCCCGCCGTCACACGGGAGATGGTCCTCCTGCGCGTCCGGGCGCCCATGTCCAACCGCTCCCCCATCCTGAAGGAAGCCGAGATCTTCAGTGCCCGGGTGGTCGATTCCTCGGTCGAGGGCTTCGCCCTCGAGGCCACCGGCGATCCCCAGAAACTCGACGAGTTCATTGATGTTATGCGCAGCTACGGCGACATTGAAGTAACCCGTTCCGGCATGGTTGCTGTCTCGCTGGAAGCCAAGAAACTGCGCTTGTCTCCCCCTATTCCCACCGCCAGTGGGGCGGGCTCTCAGCCCGGTGGGGCAGGCTTCAGCCTGCCCGACAATCCTAGAGTTTCGGAGTAACTCATGGCTAATCGCTACTACGAAAAAGACGCTGACCTCACTCTCCTCAGAACTCAGAAGGTGGCCATTATTGGCTATGGCAGCCAGGGCCACGCCCATGCTCTCAACCTCCGCGATTCCGGCATCGATGTCCTGGTGGCCGAACTACCCGGCTGCCCCAACTGGAACAAGGCCCAGGCCGCCGGTCTGCCCGTCATGACTGCCCCCGAGGCCGCCCAGGCCGCCGGCGTCATCGTCATGCTGGTGGCCGACATGCAGCAGCCCCTCATCTACTCCCGCGACATCGCGCCCAACCTGGCCCCCGGCAAGACCCTCATGTTCGCTCACGGCTTCAACATCCACTTCGGCCAGATCGTGCCCCCCGCCGATGTCGATGTCTCCATGATCGCCCCCAAGGCCCCCGGCCACCGCGTCCGCGAGTTGTTCACCGAGGGCGTAGGCGTGCCCGCCCTGGTGGCCGTTCACCAGAACCCCTCCGGTCAAGCCCTCCAGCGCGCCTTGGCATACGCGCTGGCCCTGGGCTGCCTTAAGGCCGGCGTCATCGAAACCACTTTCAAGGAAGAGACCGAAAGCGACCTCTTCGGCGAGCAGGCCGTCCTGTGCGGCGGCGTCACCGAGCTGATCCGGGCGGGTTTCGAGACCCTGGTCGAGGCCGGTTATGCCCCCGAGATCGCCTACTTCGAGTGCCTCCACGAGCTCAAGCTCATCGTGGACCTCATCCAGGAGGGCGGCCTCAGCTACATGCGCTTCTCCGTCTCCGACACCGCCGAGTACGGCGACTACACCCGCGGGCCTCGCGTCATCACCCCCGCCGTCCGCGAGGAGATGAAGCGCATGCTCGCCGACGTCCAGTCCGGCCAGTTTGCCCGCGAGTGGATCGAAGAGAACCGCACCGGGCAGAAGAACTTCTTGGCTATGCGCGAAGCCTCCCGCGACCAGCTCCTCGAGCGCGTCGGCCGCGAGCTCCGCGCCATGATGCCCTTCCTCAAGAAACGTAAGGAAGCCGGCGTCCCCGAAGCCTGACCACCAACCTTTCCGAGCCGCGACCGTCAGGGAGCGGTTTGAGCGCCGGGAGTTGCAGCATGCGCATCTATACTTTCGACACCACCCTCCGGGATGGCACTCAAGGCGAGGCCATCTCCTTCACCGTGGACGACAAGCTGGTCATTGCCCAGAAGCTCGACGAGCTGGGCATTGACTACCTCGAGGGCGGCTGGCCCGGCTCGAACCGCCGCGACAAGGAGTTCTTCGCCCGCGCTCGCGACCTCTCCCTCAAGCACGCCCGGCTGACCGCCTTCGGCTCCACCCGCTTTGCCAGGAACCCCGTCGATCGCGATCCCAACGTCCGCGCCTTGGTCGAGGCCGGAACGCCCGTCATTGCCGTCTTCGGCAAGACCTGGGATCTGCATACCAGCCGGGCCCTCGGCATCTCCGAGGAGGAGAATCTCAAGCTGATTTCCGAAACCGTGCGCTTCCTCAAGGACCACGGCAAGGAGGTCATCTTCGATGCCGAGCACTTCTTCGATGGCTACTTCTCGAACCAGTCCTTCGCTCTGCGCGCCCTGGAAGCCGCTCGGGATGCCGGCGCCGACCTGCTGTGCCTGTGCGACACCAACGGCGGCGCCCTCACCAGCAAGCTGGCCGAGGCCGTGGCCGAGGTGCGCCGCCGCTTCGATCTGCCCCTCGGCATCCACGCCCACAACGATTCGGACCTCGCCGTAGCCAACACCCTGGCCGCCGTCGAGCAGGGCGTCACCCACGTCCAGGGCACCATTAACGGTTATGGCGAGCGTTGCGGCAACGCCAATCTCTGCTCCATCATCCCCAACCTCGAGCTCAAGATGGGCCACACCACAATCGGCCCGGAGAAGCTCCTCGGCCTGGCTTCCGTGGCGCGCTTCGTCGCCGAGCTTGCCAACCTTCCCTTGCGCAGCGATCAGCCCTACGTCGGCAGGAGCGCTTTCGCTCACAAGGGCGGCGTGCACGTTAGCGCGGTCCTCAAGGAGGCCGCCACCTACGAGCACGTCCCGCCCGCCGTAGTGGGCAACCGCCAGCGCGTCCTGCTCAGCGATCTTTCCGGCCGCGGCAACATCCTTTACAAGCTCAAGCAGCACGGCATCGCCGACCGCCTCTCCGAGGACGCCCGCCGCGAGCTGCTCGAGCGCATCAAGCACCTCGAGTTCTCCGGCTACGAGTTGGAGGCCGCAGAGGGCACCTTCGAGCTGCTGGTCCGCGAGGCCCTCCGCCCCGGCGTTCACTTCTTCGAGGTGGTCGGCTTCGAGGTCTCCACCAAGGTGGACGGCAACGCCCCGCCCCGCAGCGTGGCCAGCGTCACCCTGGAGACCCCGCACGGCGTCCACTCCGCCACCGCCCAGGGCCATGGCCCCGTCCACGCCCTGGATCTGTGTCTGCGCCGCTGCCTCTCCCCGCTCTACCCCTCCATCACCGAGGTCCGCCTCACCGACTACAAGGTCCGCGTGCTGGACTCCAAGATGGGCTCCGCCGCCAAGGTCCGCGTCCTCATCGAGTGGAGCGACCACCGCAAGAGCTGGGCTACCGTGGGCGTTTCCGACAACGTCGTCGAAGCGAGCTGGCTCGCCATGGTGGACGCCCTCCGCCTCGAGCTCATGCGCCTCACCGAACAGGACCAATCCGTCGAAAAGGCCGTCGAGGACTACTGCTGGGGCGTGTAGCCCAACCGTGGGGCGGGCTTCAGCCTGCCGCCGGGCTTCAGCCCGGCTTCCCACCACCCGTCAGCAGGTGCGACAATGGCTGAAGTCCCCGCTCGCGGGGCATTTCCTCACGCCGGAGCGCAAGATGTCTGCCCACCGCTTGCCTCTCCTCGC
>VFZS01000382.1 GCA_016871095.1 Acidobacteriota bacterium | reverse complement strand
GCAGGGCGGGGCGCTTGACCGGAGGCGCCGGCGGCGGCACGGGAGCAACCGTGGCGGGTTCCTCCACTGCGGCCGGGGCAGCCGCTTGCGCCGCGCACTTGGGACACTCCGCGTATGAGGGTGGGACTTCCGCGCCGCACTTCGGACAGATCCAGGTGAACATTCTCCTTCACTTTAGCGCAACCCACTGCCGCGGCCGGTGGCTGGGTTCGAGCGTAACATAGCAGCATGGAGTTCATTCGGCGCGCCGAGGGCGCCCCGCGCAAGCTGGGGATTCTGGCGGGCACGTTCCACCCGCCCACTCGGGCGCACCTGGGGCTGGCGCACGCCGGGCTGGGGGTGGTCGAAGAAGTCCTCTTCGTGCTGCCGCGCGCCTTCCCGCACAAGAGCTACGAAGGGGCCGGCTTGCGCGAGCGTCTCGCCATGCTGGAAGCGGCGTTGAGGGACGAGCCGCGCTGCTCGCTGGCCGTGACGGAGGGCGGTCTGTTCATCGACATCGCGCGGGAGTGCCGGGCGGCCTATGGGGCGGGCACCGAGCTGTTCTTCCTGTGCGGGCGAGACGCCGCCGAGCGGATCGTCCACTGGGATTACGGCCGTCCCGGGGCGATCCTCGAGCAGCTCCGCGAGTTCCAGTTGCTGGTGGCCCGGCGGGAAGGGGAGTTCCAGCCGCCGCCCGAACTCCGCGACCGGATCCATCCACTGCCGATGGAAGAGGACTGGGTGTCCGCCACAGATGTGCGTCACCGCATCCGCGCGGGAAGGCCCTGGGAACCTCTGGTTCCGGAGACCATAGTTCGCCTGGTGCGGCGCCTCTACGGTCCAGGGGGCTGAGCCTACTGCTCGTGCTGAGTGCGCTCCAGGAAGTCGCGCAGGCGGTGGCTACGGCTGGGGTGACGCAGCTTGCGCAGGGCCTTGGCCTCGATCTGCCGGATGCGCTCGCGTGTAACCGCGAAGTACTGGCCCACCTCTTCCAGGGTATGCTCACTGCCGTCCATCAGCCCGAAGCGCATCTTGATGATCTTCTCCTCGCGCGGGCTGAGGGTCTTGAGCACCTCGGCGGTCTGCTCCCGCAGGTTGAGGTTAATGACCGCCTCAGAGGGGGAAACCACGCGCCGGTCCACGATGAAGTCTCCCAGGTGCGACTCCTCCTCCTCGCCCACCGGGGTCTCCAGGGAGATGGGCTCCTGCGCGATGCGCAGGACACGGCGCACCTTGTGCAGGGGAAGTTCCATGCGCCGGGCCAGCTCTTCGGTGGTAGGCTCGCGGCCCAGTTCCTGCTGGAGGCGGCGCTGGGTGCGAACCAGCTTGTTGATGGTCTCGATCATGTGCACCGGGATGCGGATGGTGCGGGCCTGGTCGGCGATGGCGCGGGTGATGGCTTGGCGCACCCACCAGGTGGCATAGGTGGAGAACTTGTACCCGCGCTGGTAGTTGAACTTGTCCACCGCCTTCATCAGGCCGATGTTGCCCTCCTGGATGAGGTCCAGGAACTGGAGGCCGCGGCTGGTGTAACGCTTGGCGATGGACACCACCAGGCGCAGGTTGGCCTCGATCAACTGCTTCTTGGCGGTCTCGGCTTCATACTCGCCCCGCTCCACGGTTTGCAGGGTGCGTCGCAGCTCGGTGGCGGAAGCGCCGTATTCCTCTTCGAACTGCTGGAGACGGAGGTTGTACTGGCGCAGCTCCTTGCGCAGCTCGCGGACTTGAGACGGCCCGCCCGCGGGAGGCCCCTCGAGCCGGCGCTGGACCCGGGCGATCTCCCGCTCCAGCGGCCAGAACTCCTCGACCGCGGCGCGCACGCGATCCACCAGCCGCCGCTGATACAGGCTGCTGAAGGGGATCTCGCGCGCCAGCCGCGAGATGCGCACCGTGGAGCGGGCCAGGTTCTGGCGCAGCGCCCGGAACTGCTTGGGCTTCATGGTGCGAGGAGTGGCCAGGGCTTTCTGCCGCAACTGCTGGGCCTTGCGGTAGTGTTTGGCGATCTCCCCCAGGATGTTGAGGGTGCGTTCCTCCAGCGCCGCGTGGCAGTCCTCGTCAAGGCTCAGGTCCGGCAGGTTCAGCACGTCACGAACGGGCGTAGCGCCACGGTGGAGCTCATCGCCCAGGGCCAGCAGCGCGCGAGTGACCAGCGGGCAGCGCGACAGCGCCTTACCCACCGCGCGCTGGCCGCGTTCCACGCGTTTGGCCAGCTCGATCTCGCCCGCGCGTGTGAGCAGCGGCACGCTGCCCATCTCCCGCAGGTACATGCGCACCGGATCGTTGGTCTTGTCGCCGTACTCGACGCCCAGATCCAGGTCGGCCAGGTCCTCGACTTCCTCGGTCTTGCCCAGCCGCGGCTCCTCGAGGATCTCGACACCGGCTCCATCCAGTGTTACGAGGATGTCATCCAGTTCCGGGCCGCTGCCCAGCTCATCCGGCAGCAGGTCGCTGACGTCGTCGTAGAGGACGTAGCCCTTCTCCTTGCCTGCGTCCATGAGCTGCTTCAGACGGCTGTATTTTTTCTCGATGGCCACGCACCCCTTCCACGCGCCGTCGCCGCTAATACCCTGTCATTGTACAACACCGCTGCGGGCAGCTAGCGGCGGTCCAGGCGCGCCAGCTCCTCGGTCCACTTCAGGGCCTCCTCCACATTTCCAGCGCGCACGGCTGCGTTCACCCGGGCCTTGAGCTCCGATCGAGGCGCCTCGCGGTCTTCTTTCGCGAGCGTTTGCACACAGGCCAGCGCCTGTACTAGAGGGTTGGTGGCCTCTGCTTCCTTATCGTCAAACGCTACCCCGACTAATAGTCGTCTGTCCGGATCCTCGAGGCGTGCCTCCAGTTCGGCGAAGCTGAACGTGGTACCAGCCTCGCTCATGGCCGACAGCGCTTCGAGGATCCGCCGCGTGGCCAATTGTTGAAACGCCGCAGTTGCCTTCACCATTGGGAGTACCTGCTGTCGTACCTCATCGCTCGCCAGCAGGGACCGGAGCAAGAACTTCTCGACCGGGCGGAGCTCCGGCGCGGGCGGCCCCGCCACCGCCTCCTGCCGCTGCGCCGAGGACCGGCGGAAACGCTCCAGCACCAAGCCCGGCTCGACGCCCAGGTAGGTGGCCACGTCGTTGGCTATGGTGGCGCGCTCCAGTTTGTCGGACACCTGCTGGATGGCCGGCAGCAGGAACTGTAGCCCCGCCAGGCGGCCCTCCGCGCTGCCCATGTCGTAGCGCGCGCGGGCCCGGTCGGCCAGCCAGTGGAAGTAGCCCGGCGCGCGGTCCAGGCGGAGCCGGTACTCCGCCGGGCCGCGCTGCTTGACGTAATCGTCCGGATCCAGCCCGCCCTCCAGCTCCAGCACCCGCACGCGCAGGCTCTCCTCGAGCAGCAGTTGGATGGAGCGCTCGGCGGCGCTTACCCCGGCGCTGTCCGGGTCGAAATTCACCACCACTTTGTCGGAGTGCCGCCGCAGCAGGCGCACCTGCTGCGGCGTGAGCGCGGTGCCGCAACTGGCCACCACTTCCTCGACGCCGCTGGACCACACCCCGATGACGTCCATGTAGCCTTCCACCAGCACCGCGCGATCCTGCTTGCGGATCTGGTGGCGCGCCCGGTGCAGGTTGTACAGCACCCAGCTCTTGCGGTACACGGGCGTCTCTGGCGAGTTCAGGTACTTGGGCTCCTCATCCCCCAGCGCGCGGCCGGCGAAGGCGATCACTTTGCCGGATTCGTTGTGAATGGGGAACATCAGGCGGCCGCGGAACCGGTCGTAGAAGCCGCTTCCCTCGTGGCGCGCCATTATCAGGCCCGAGGCTTCCAGTTGCTCCGCGGTGAAGCCCTCCCGCTGGAGAACGCGCGTGAGCGCCTGGCCCGAGGGGTCGGAGCAGCCGATAGCGAATTCCTCGATGCGCGCGCGCTCCAGCCCGCGCTTCTGGAGATAGGCCCGGGCCGCCGCTCCGGCCGGAGAGTCCAGCGCCGACCGGTACAGCGACAGGGCCAGCTCGTGCATGCGATAGAGGGCCGCGCGCAGCTTGGTGTCGGGGTCCGCGTACTCGGCCCGCTGCGGCATAGAGATGCCGTGGCGGTCCGCCAGCAGCTTGAGCGCCTCGTAGAAGCTGAGGCGCTCCACCTCCATGACGAACTTGATGACGTCGCCGCCGGCGTTGCAGCCGAAACACTTGTAGAACTGGTAGGCGCTGTGGACCGAAAAGGATGGCGTCTTCTCGGTATGAAAGGGGCAGCGGCCCATGTAGCGCGGCCCCGCGCCCACGCGCTTCAGCCGCACGTACTGGCCTATCACCGCGACGATGTCCACCGCGGATTTCAGTTGCTCGACGAATTCCATGCCCGCCGCTTGTGTCTATTGTCGTACAGGCGGGCCACGGCCTGTTATAATCGGCTCCAGCTTTCATTGGGGGAGGCCGGCTATGAACGAGAGCTTGCTGCTTCGCTTCCGGACGGAAGACCGTCCCGTGAACGTGATTGATTTCAAGGCCGACGACGGAGTCGTCTTTGACTGGCATCGTGACGCTTCGCCGTTGAACCTGGCCCTTGGCCTGCAACCCGTGTTCCCGGGGCACCTCGACCCGGTGCGCCGCCGCCGCGACTGGCGCAACAAGGAATTCGCTCTGGACGCCGTGGTGCACGACGGTGGTCTCCGCTTGTCAGGCTTCCGCGGCGATCCGGAGGGCCTGCCCGCGGGAGTCTATGACCTCACCGTGGAGGTCGAGAGCATGGAGTTCAAGAAGCCTTCGGAGCGCATCGAGATCCCCAGGGGAGGGCAGCATGTGGAGACCTTCGTGGAGGAGCCCGAGACGCGCACCGTCAGCGTGCACGAGAACTTCGACTCGATCACGGCCCAGATTCTCAACCATCCGCGCTCGTCGATCGAGGACGAGCAGGTCCTGACGTGGCTGCGCAGCGAGCGGCCCCGGCCGGCCCGCAAAGCCTGCCTTCTCAACATCCTGGCCAAGTTGCGCGTGCCGCCCGAACGGCAGAGTGGCCTGACCGAGCCCTTGGCGCGCGCGCTGGACTTCCTCTACTTCGCCGACGTGGACCGGATCTATGCCGCGGCCCAGCCTGCCCTGCTGGAGGCGCTGAAGCGGTTGACGGCGGCCAAGCTGTGGGTCGAGGAGGGGTACCCCGCGGCCTCGATTCACCGCCGTTTGATCGACAGCCTGGGGCGATTCGGAATCCCCGCGGCCGACGCCGCCCGCTACGAGTTGGTAAGTTACCGTCAGGGCGGGAGGAACTGCCTCCAGATCTGCGCCGCCTCGCCACCGGAGGGCTGCGGCAAGCCGGAGATCTACTTGGATATCGACATGGACCTGGGTAACCCGCTGTGGGACCTGGAAGGACTGATCGTACACCTGGGTGAGCTGCTGGATCCGGGCAGGACCGACCACCTGGCTCTGCATCGCGCCCTTAATCAGGGCGCCACCGAGGATTTCCTCTACTACGATGTGGTCCGGGTCTAGATTGAACCGCCGCGAAGTCCTTCAGCTTCCTTTGAGCCTGGCCCTGGCGGACGCTGCCGCACCGCGGGCCGGCACTGTCGCGCCCCTCACCTACGTCATCGAGTACGGCTACGACTACGTCAACAACCCCGCCTTCCCGCGGCAGGTGGCCGAAGCCCCGCCGCA
>VFZS01000381.1 GCA_016871095.1 Acidobacteriota bacterium | reverse complement strand
GGTTTCGCGGCAGCATACGCTCGGCGGCGCGATCTTGTTTCACAAGACCCGCGATAACGTCGCGACCGAGCAGGCGGCGTTCGTTCTGAAAAGCTCCCTGCCGGGCATCCACAAGTTCATTGCCGTCAGCGACGCCAGCCGCATCGGCTGTTCCATGATGGTCAACGACCAGGGGCTTGCAGGCGCCGCGGATTACCCGGGCGGACTGCGCCCGCCGAGCGCAGAGCCGCGCTACCGGGGCATGATGAGCGGTTCCCTTCTCCGCCATATCGCCGAGAAAGCGTCCACTTGCCCGCAGGCCCTGAGCATCATCGAGGATTTCGTCAAGAAGGGCTACTACGCGGGCGGCAAGGTGAACGGGACGCACTGGCTTTTCGTGGACCGCGACGGCGTCATTCTGGAGGTGAGCAACAACGCCCGCTACGTGGTTTCCCAAGTCCACAAGCAGAAAGTGTATTTCAGCAAACGCGAAACCAGCGCCGCCGCCCAGCAACTCCGTGAAGCGAAGAGTCCCATTGATTTCCACCTGTTCCACGGCCTCTCACGCGACCCGTCCATCTGTCTCAAAAGCTCCATCTCGGCCATGACGGTCGAGATCGAGCCGGCGCATCCCGATCTTCTCACTTGCGCGTGGGTCTCGCTTCCCGCCCACGCCGGTTCCTTTCCGCTGCTGATGGGTCAGAGCAAAACACCAGCCTGCCTCCTCAACGGCGATGCCTGGCTGCTTGGCACACAGACCGCAACCAATCGGCCCTTGTGGGAATCCGTCGAGCGCAACGGCCACTTGAACAAGGAATCGCTGAAGGAGAAACTGCTCGCAGCCGCCGCCGACCGCGGCGGACGACCCGCGGCCGACATTGCGGACCCATGGGCGCAGGAACAAGCCCGGAAGCTCCTTCAAATCATGAAGACACCGCCATGAACCAGAAATGCGACTGTTGCAACCGACGCCTCCGACGCCCGCTGTCGGAATCGGGATGCAACCGAGAGGCTTCCTACCTACGATTCAGACAGTGGGGAAGGGGCGTGAAATCGCTGTAGGGGCGGCGTTTTCGGGGCCTCCGCACTCCGATCTATGAGTTTGTGCCGCAGGGGCGTCTTTTTTGCTTGCACTCTGTATTCGTTACATTATACTAAATACAGTCATGAGCGAGTCCGCTTCCAAACTCCGCCAGCAGCTCTGGCGCACCTACCGCCTCATGGCCCGCACCCTCCGCATCCTCCAGCGCGACGCCCCCATGCTCCAAGGCTCCCTCTACCTCCTGCGCCGCAAGTGCGGCAAACCCTCCTGCCGCTGCGCCCGCGGCCTCCTCCACCCCGCCTGGGTGCTCACCCGCAGCGAGGCGGGCAAGAACCGCCTCTACGCCGTCCCCGCCGACCAGCGCGGTCGCCTGCGCCCCTGGGCGCGGGAGTATCGCCGCTGGCAACGGGCGCGGGCGCTGCTGATCAAACAGGCCGCCCGCTTGGTGGCCTTGATGGACCAAGGGGCCGACCGGCGCCTCCAAACCTGGCCCCCTCCCCCCGCATGAATCTGGAACTGCTGGAACCCCATCCGCGCCGCGTGCTGGAGGCCTTTCGGCGCGGCGAGTTCGACGGTCTGGAAATCGTGGGCCGGGCCGATGAGAAGGCCTTCTTCGAGCTTTGCTTCCGGGAGAAGCTCTTGGAGGGCTTGGCCGAAACGATGCCCACGGCGCGCCAGAAGGAGGAGGTGCCGCGCTGGTTGATCCTGGCGGCCAACTTGAGCCTGCGTCTGCACGGCGAGCACGCCTTTCTGGCCTGGGATCGGGTGGTGCGTTGCGGCGGCTTGTTGAGCGCGTTGCCGCCGGCGCTGGCTTCCAAGCACCTCGATGCTCAGAGCGGGGCGGTGCTGCTGCATTGCGTGGGCTTCAACGACAAGAACAGCTACGACCGGCAGACGCCCTGCCATCAGGACACCTTGCGCAAGTTCGTGGGGGATGTGCGCGCGGAGCAGTGGCAGGAGTGGTTCAACGGGCCGGTGCAGGAGGTCTTTCAGCGCCAGGGGTTCTTCGATCCGGCCGGGGTGTTCATCGGCGACGGCAGTTACCTGTTCGTGCCGGACAACCCGGACTACGAAGGCTCTTGTGTGCTGTGGTTTGACGAGCACAACCATCCGGTGGACTACGAGAAGCTGGGCGCGGCGGAGCGCAAGAAAGCCCATCGGGAGCGTTGCTACAAGCTGGTGAGCCTGCTGCACCTGCGGGGCGGAGCCTACGTGTATGCGGCGCTGGCGGTGGTGGCGGGCAACGTTCACGAGGGGCCGGTGCTCTACGGGTTGGTGGAGCAATTCGTGCAGCGGGTGGGTCCTGGCGTGCTCAAGAAGCTGATCCTGGACCGGGGTTTCATGGATGGGCCGCGGATCGCCTACTGCAAGACGGTGCTGGGGGTGGACGTGCTCATTCCTCTGAAGAAGAACATGGACCTATGGAGCGATGCCTGGCGGCTCTCCGAAGGGTTGCCTTGGCAGAACCAAGTGCTGCCCGCGCCGACGGCCACCCCGCCGCGGTCGCGGCCGGTCGTGCTGGAGAAGCGGGAAGCCAAGCGGCAGCGCACGCTGGCGCAACGGCGCGCGCAGGCTCCGCCGCCGGAGCCGGCCACGGTGCTGGTGCGGCGGGAGCTTTGCCCGATCAAGGGCTTTCAATGGGCCGAGACGCCCGCGCCGCTGCACGTGGTCCTGTTGCGGGAGACCTACGCCGACGGCCACCCCGAAGGTTGGGCTTTGATGACCACCGAAGACTTCGCCGACCCGCAGGTGGTGCCGCGCGACTACGCCCGGCGGCCCACCATTGAGGAGCGCCACCGGCAACTGAAATGCTTCTATGACCTGACCGACTTCCACTCCCGCCGCTTCAACGCGGTGACGGCGCAAGTGGTCTTCGTGCTGTTGAGCTATACGCTGCGACAATGGCAACTCTGGAAGAGCGAGCAGGAGGCGTTGGCGGGCGTGGCTCCGCAGCGGCTCCAACGGCAACTGAACCTGCGCGACCAACACGTGGTGATCTACCATCAGCACGCCTACGCGCAGTTGCCCCTGGTAAGCTTCACCCGCGAAGTGCTGGAGTTGAGTGCGGAGGCGCGGGCCAAGGCGCGGGTGGTGATTGAGCGATTGGAGAAGAGCCTGCTGAGTCCGCTGGAAAACCTGCGGCCCCCGTAAAGGCCGGTCGGCACTGCTTGCGCGGAAAGGAAACGTCGGCCCCGACGCTCGACGCTGCGCTTCCGACTGCCTGTCGGCTGAGTTGGCCCTCCCGCGAAGACCCCTCGGCCGATCCAGGCACTGCTGGCTGTTCCCGCCGCAGCGCCATCCTGCCGACCTCGGCGCTCATACGGTCTGGGCCGTCGGTTCGACTGATGCTTGGCCCACAGATAACGCGCGATCCGCCGTTTCCCTTCCCCACTGTCTGAATCACCCAGTGTCGCTCCTTCCAGTGGACAACCGCCTTAAATCGTGTAGGCTGGCCGCGGCCCATGACTAAGCCATCCTCCAAATTCGAGCCGACGCCTGCGGCGCAGGGCTTCGCCATGCCCGCGGAATGGGCACCCCACGAGGCCACATGGCTCGCCTGGCCGCACCACGCCGCCGACTGGCCCGGCAAGCTGGAGGCCGTCCGCTGGGTCTATGGCGAGATGATCCGCAAGATCAGCGCGGGCGAGAAAGTTCGCCTCTGTGTTGGTTCAAGGGACGAAGGGAGGCTTGCGCGCCGTGTCATCCAGTGCGCCGCCGGCGACGCTTGCACGGTCCAACTGTTGCCCTTTCCGACCAATCGCAGTTGGGTGCGCGACTGCGGGCCGATCTTCGTCACACGGCGCGGCCGCCGGCGCGAGAAAGCCATCGTGCAGTGGCACTTCAACGCGTGGGCCAAGGACAACCACTGGCGGCGGGACCGTCGCATCCCGGAACTGGCCGCCAAGCGATTCGGCCACAGGCTGTTCCACGCGCGACTCGACGGTCGCGACGTCGTGCTGGAGGGCGGCGGCATTGACGTCAACGGCCGCGGCACGCTGCTGACCACCGAGCAATGCTACCTCGACCCCGGCAAGCAGGTCCGCAACCCCGGCCTGAGCAAGCAGCAGTTCGAGCTTGCATTACGCGAGTTCCTCGGCGCCACCAACATCCTCTGGCTCGGCCAAGGCATCGTCGGCGATGACACCCACGGCCACGTGGACGATTTCTGCCGCTTCGTCAGCCCAACGACTGTGGTGCTTGCCCAAGAGAAAAACCCCAAGGACGCCAACCACTGTGCGCTGACTGAGAACCGCGAGCGGCTGCAGGGCATGCGCCTCGAAGATGGATACAGAATTCAGATCGTCGAGTTGCCGATGCCAGCACCGCTGTTCCACGCCGGCCGTCGTCTGCCCGCGAGCTACGCCAACTTCTACGTCAGCAACGCCGCCGTGATCGTGCCGACCTTCAATGATCCGAACGACCGCGTGGCGCTCGGCATCCTCGCTGAACTGTTCCGCGGCCGCGCCGTGGTGGGCATTCACGCCGTGGACCTCGTGCTCGGCCGCGGCACGCTGCACTGCCTGACCCAGCAAGAGCCGGCTTAGCTTTTCTTTGATGTCACTGCGGTGAAGGCGGTCAATCGTTGCTCCAGCCGTTTGCTGCCGCATCTGGGGCATTTGGCCTTGCCCTTGTCGTGGTCGCTGATGGACAAATGGACGCTGAACTTCTTGTGGCACGCCTTGCAAACGTAATCGTAACTCGGCATAGCGCATTCCTCCGCAAAGTTGCTTGCGTATAACTTGCCGGATGGTTGACGGGTTTCAAGTCCGAAACCTCGCGTCACTTCCCGCGGGCGCATCCCCACACTGCCCCCGTAGCGCAGACTGCCAGTCTGCCGTATCGCGGGTTTCCAACCCGCAGCCGGTGCCATCGGGAAGTCCTGCCGACTGGAAGTCGGCGATACGGCATGTTGGAAACCTGCGCTACCGGTCGCGCAGCGCAACAAGTGGGGGCAGTGCGCGGATACGCCCTTCGCACGCCCGGGGATTGTGGAGATGTTGACTGTGCGCCGTTTGAGTGTTACACGTGTAACACTCAAACGGCACAACCGAAAAAGGAGTCATTCTATGAATCCAATGGTCATGGGCGAACAGATGGGTCTGTTGTTGTGGGATGTCGGCGAGGGATTGACGTTGCTGGCAGCCAGGTTGTGGACGAAACAATCGGGAGACGCCGCGGCGGAGCGTGAGTTGCCGCGCCGATTGCAGCGAATGGAACGGCGGCAACTTGTAGTGCGGGACGAGCGGGCACGGGAAATCGTTTATCGGCTGACCCAAACCGGGCGGCAGGTTGCCTTGGGCGGGCGCGATCCACTGGCGTTCTGGAACCGACTCTCGGATGGGCGTTGGTATGTCATGGTGTTTGACCTCCCTGTCGAGGCACAGGCCGCCCGCGGTCGCTTGCTGCGATGGCTGCGGCGCAACGGGTTTGGCTACTTGCAAGACAGCGTGTGGATCAGCCCGAACTCGCCTGCGGAAATAGCCGATGCCTTGCGGCAATTTCGCGATGACGTGGAGTGTTTTACGGTGCTGGAGGCTCGATGCGTGGCCGGTTACAGCGACGACGCCCTGGTGCGCGGCGCATGGAAGTTC
>VFZS01000380.1 GCA_016871095.1 Acidobacteriota bacterium | reverse complement strand
GTCCTGCTCGACGCAGATGCAACACATCCGCTCGTCGATCCCCCGGGCATTCCGCAGCCCCTCAGGATGGCCTGGAACGCTCAGGTGAACCGCCTTGTCGCGGGATGACGCCCTACCCTTGCACCGCCGTCCTCACGCCGGATACTTCCAGGGGGCCCGGTAGGGCCGGCGCAGGAGCTGGTTGGCTTCCGCGTCGCCGGCCACGACTTCCTTCTCGCCGTCCCAGGTGATCGAGCGGCCCAGCTTCAGCGACAGCATCCCCAGCAGGCTCATGTTGGTCGAGCGGTGGCCCAGCTCGATGTCGCTCACCGGCCGCCGCCCGGTCTTGATAGCGTCCAGGAAGTCCGCGAACAAACCCTTGATGTTCTGATCATCGGGCTTGCCGAGCTGCGGCTCCTGGTGCAGGACCTCGCCGCCCTTCCTGGCGGGGTAGAAGGTCCAGCCATCCGTCCAGCCCATGTGGAAGGTGCCCTCGGTGCCGTAGAAGTAGCAGCCCAGGGGATGCTTCTCGGCGGAGTTGCCGGCGTACTGGCGGTGCTCCCAGGTCACCCGCAGCGACTCGAAATCGAAGGTGGCCACCTGGGTGTCGGGTGCGTCGGGCGCGTCCTGGCGGATGAAGCGCCCGCCGGTGGAGAACACCTTCTTGGGGTACTTCTCCTCGAGTATCCACAGGATCTGGTCGAACCAGTGGACGCCCCAGTCGGCGATGGTGCCGTTGGCGAAATCCAGGAACTGGCGGAAGCCCCGCGGATGAATGGCTCTGTTGTAGGCGCGCTTGGGCGCGGGGCCGCACCAGAAGTCCCAATCCAGGCCCGGAGGCGGCTCCGAGTCCGGTGAGGTCTTGCCCGGCCCGCCGGCCGAATGCACGAAGGCGCGCACCATCCCGATCTTGCCTGCCTTGCCCGAGCGCAGGAACTCCCGGCCCGCCACGTTGTGCGGGGAGACGCGGCGATGCAGGCCCACCTGCACCACGCGATTGGCGGCGCGGGCCGCCTTCACCATGGCCTGCCCTTCCAGGATGGTGTGGCCGATGGGTTTCTCGACGTACACGTGCGCGCCGCTCTTCACCGCCTCGATGGTGGGCAAGGCGTGCCAGTGGTCGGGCGTTCCTACGATGGCGATCTCGGGCTTCTCCTTGGCCAGCAACTCGCGGTAGTCCTTGTACCTGCGGGGCTGGTCGCCGGAGAGCTTGATTACCCTTTCGAGGGCCCCCTTCAACTGGTTCTCGTCCACGTCGCACAGGGCCACAGCCTGGCAGGCGCCCGACTCCAGAGCGCAGGTGAGGATGTTCATGCCCCACCAGCCGGAACCGATCAGGGCGGTGCGATACTTCTTGCCGGACTGTAGGGCCAGGGCCGGCGCCGTCAGCGTGCCGAAGAAAGCTCTGCGTTCCATGGTGCCACCTATTATATTGAGAATGACATGAGAACTCTCACCCTGTTGCTCATCCTGGCCGCCGCCGCGGCCGTCGCCGACGGCCCCGGCGTGCTCCTCAGCCGCTACGCGAAGGCCGACTTTCCGCTCACCGCCAACCCCGACGCCGCGCACTGGAAGGGCGTGCCCGGCGTGTTCGCTGAGAACGGCCCCATGGGACAGCCGGCGCCGGGTCACCGCACCGAGATCCGCTCCCGCTGGACCCAGCAGCATCTGTACCTGCTGTTCGTCTGCCCTTACCAGACGCTCTATCTCAAGCCCGAGCCCTCCACCACCACCGAGACCAACAAGCTGTGGGAGTGGGACGTGGCCGAGGCTTTCGTCGGCACCGACTTCGACAACATCAAGCAGTATTGGGAGTTTCAGGTGTCGCCCCAGGGCGAATGGGTGGACCTGGACATTGACCGGGTCAAGCCGCGCCCCGAGGGCGGCTGGCGCTGGAACTCGGGCTTCGAGGTCAAGGCCCGCATCGACGAGGCCGCCAAGATCTGGTACGGCGAAATGAAGATCCCGCTCAAAGAGATCGACAAACGCGAGCCCAAGCCCGGCCTCGAGATGCGCCTCAACCTCTACCGTCTACAGGGACCGCCGCCGGCCCGCACACAGGTCGCCTGGCAGCCCACCGGGGCGCGCAACTACCACGTCCCGGAGGCCTTCGGGCGCCTGCGCCTGGAGAAGTAAGCGTGCCGCTGCGCGGGGGCAAGGAGCTGCGCATCTCGCACGTGGGGCTGCGCGGCGTGGTGGGCGCGGGGCTGACTGCCGGCCACGCGCTGGACTTTGCCTCCGCCTTCGGCGCCTTCCTCGGCCCCGGCGGACCCGTGGTGGTGGGCCGCGACCCCCGCTCCAGCGGCGCCATGCTGCGCGAGGGGGTCATCGCGGCCCTGCTCGCCTGCGGGCACGACGTGATTTCCCTGGGTGTGGTCTCGACACCGGTCATCCAGCACGTCATCCGCCGCCTGGGCGCAGCCGGCGGCATCTCCATCGGCGCCAGCCACAACGCCGCCGAATGGAACGCCCTGAAGTTCTTCGGCCCGCGGGGCGTCTACCTGTCCACCGCCGAGGCCGGAGAGCTGCTGGACATCTATCACCTGCGGAAGTTCGACTTCGTTCCGCACGACCAGTTGGGCAAGCTGCGTCACGAGGACGCCGCGCTGGACTGGTATCTGGACGAGCTCGCGGCGGTCTACGATTTCGAGCCGCTCAAGCGCTTCAAGGTGGTGGTGGACTGCTGCAACGGCACGTCCTCGCCGATCCTGAAGCGGCTGAACGAGCGCTTCGGGTTCGACATCCTGCGCATCAACGAGCGCGTCGAGGGCGTCGCCTTCGCCCATGAGCCATCGACCACGGCTCGCATGGTGGCCCTCCAACTGGCGCCGTTGATCCAACCCTTGCAGGCGGACGCCGGGTTCCTCTTCGACGTGGACTCGGACCGCGTCGCGCTGGCCACCGACGAGGGGGCGCCGGTGTCCGAGGAAATCGTGCTGCCCATGCTGGCCGACTACCTGCTGCCGCGCGGAGCGGGGAAGCGGGTCATCGCCAACCTCTCGAGCACGGCGCTGCTCGAGGAGGTGGCCGGCTGGCACGGCGGCAAGGTGGTGCGCGTGCCGGTGGGCCGCCAGGCCGCCATGGACGCCCTGGCCAGCTTTCGCCCCGAGCAAATCGCCGTGGCCGGCGAGGGCACCGGCGCGGTCATGATGCCCCAATTCCGCTTCATCTACGACGGCATCGCCTCGATGCTGGCCATCCTGTCGATGATGGCCGAGCGGAAGCAGAAGCTGTCGGAGATCGTGGCCGGTTACCCGCGCTATTCGATTCTCAAGGGCGAAGTGCCGCTGGTGAGCCAGCGTATTCCGGCGCTGCTCACCGAGCTGCGGGCCCGTTACGCGGAGGGCCAGCTCAACCTGGTGGACGGCTTGCGCGTGGACTTCCCCGGCCGCTGGTTCCACGTGCGGGTCAGCCAGACCGAACCTCTGGTCAGGATCATCTGCGAGCAGCGCGGCGATCCGCCGCGGGCGCTCTATGCGGAGCTGCTCGAGCAGGTGCGGAGCTACAGCTAGTATGCCGCGGGAACACCTGCTCAAGATCGGCGTCTCGGGCATCCGCGGGGTGGTGGGCGAGTTCCTCACTCCCCACCTGACGTGCGGCTTCGCGCAGGCTTTCGGGACCTACGTGGGCGCCGGCCGCGTGGTGGTGGGCCGGGACACCCGCCCGAGCGGCCAGATGCTCCAGCATGCGGTGGCCTGCGGACTGCTGGCCACCGGCTGCGAGGTGGTGTACGTAGGCATCCTGCCCACGCCCACCATCCAGGTCTACGTGGGCGCCACGCGTGCCCGCGGCGGAATCGCCATCACCGCCTCCCACAACCCGCCCGAGTACAATGCCCTGAAGCTGTTCAACGGCCGGGGCCTGTTTTTCAATCATTACGAGCGCAGCGAGCTGCTGGACCTTTACCACCAGAGCGACTTCCGCCAGGCCGCCAACGAGGAGATCCGCGGCATCGTCTTTGATCTGGAGACCGCCCCCGGCCTGCACTTCGAGCGCATACTCAAGCACGTGGACGCCGAGCGCATCCGCCAGCGCCGCTTTCGCGTGGGCCTGGACGCCGTGAACGGCGCGGGCTCGCTCATGAGCTGCCAGTTCCTGGAGCAGGTGTTGGGCTGCCGGCTGCACGCTATTTCGGTGGACCCTGGAAGACCCTTCCCGCGTGTGGCGGAGCCGCGGCCGGACACCTTGGGCGACCTGTCCGAGCTGGTCCGGCGCGAGAACTGCGAGATCGGCTTCGCGCAGGATCCCGACGGCGACCGGCTGGGGGTGGCCGACGAGACCGGCCGCGTGCTCGACAACGACGACGTGCTGGCGCTGGTGGTGGACGCGGCCCTGGAGCGCCTGCCTGGCCCCGTGGTGGTTAACTTGAGCACCTCCGCGGCCATCGAGGAGGTCGCCGCCGCGCACGGATGCCGCGTCTACCGCACGCCGGTGGGAGAAGCCAACGTGGTGGAGATGATGGAGGCCGTGAACGCGGTCATCGGCGGCGAAGGCGCCAACGGCGGCATCATCTTCCCGCCGGTGCAGCTTTGCCGCGACAGTTACACGGGCATGGCCTTCCTGCTGGACCGCATGGCCCGGACGGGCCTGTCCATCTCCGAGCTGGCCGCCCGCCTGCCCCGCTACTGGCGCCGCCAGGGGCAGTTCCGCTACGAGCACGGCCGTCTGGGGCCCCTGATGCAGGCGCTCGAGGATGAGTTCGCGGGCGCCGTGCTGGATCGCACCGAGGGTCTGAAGGTCCTGCTGAAGGACGGCTGGATCCATGTGCGCGCCTCCAACACCGAGCCGGTGGTTCGGGTGGCGGTGGAAGCGCGCTCAGAGGCGGGCGTCGCGGAGTGGTACGGCCGCGTGGCGCGGCTGGTGGCGTAGCGCTTCAGCTTGTGTCGCGCGCACCCGCCCCAGTAGGGACCTTCCGTGCCCTCGAGGTCCAGGCTTGCCGGTGGGCGCGGATGGCCGAGGGAGCTTCAGGACAATTCCAGAACCAGCTTGAGGGCCGCTTCGACCTCGGCCATGCGGGCGGGCGGCATCTCGCCAACCGGGGAGGTAAGGCCGGTGTGCGGATCCGCGAAGCGACTTGGATCGAGCGCGCGGATCTGGAAACAGAGGAAGACGGTATCGGAAGGGAGACCGGTTTCCCTGGCGGTTACCCGCACGTTCGTCGGATAGTCGCGCGGGATGTTGCGGGCATCGGTTCCCACCACCACCGTCACGACCAGCGGCTGCCGGTTGATGGCGTCCGAGGAGACCACCAGAACTGGGCGGCGGCCCGCCTGCTTCCTGCCACGGATCGGATTCAGATCGACAAAGTAGACCTGACCGCGGCTAATCATGGTCCAGGCCGTCCCCTTCTGCTGGAGCGAACTCGCGGGCGATAGCGACGCACTCCTTACGGATGGCGGAGTCGGCGGCCATTTGGGCCATGGCTCGCTGGAAGGCACGGGCCTTCCGGGCGGCCAGGTACTCACGCAACGCGGTCACCACGAGGCGGTTTAGATTGTGCCGCGCTTCCGGCCTCTCGGCCGCCATCACCTCCTCGACCAGAGGCCGGGGGAGCGCCACGCTGCGGCGGATGATGCTGGAAGCACGCTTGACAGGCATGTAACACCTCTAGCCACACATTATATCACTCCTGCCCGGC
>VFZS01000379.1 GCA_016871095.1 Acidobacteriota bacterium | reverse complement strand
TCGTGCGTGCTCTTGCGGTGCAGAATCCAGACTTCGTGGCCGGCCTTGAGCAGCTCCGCCACTAGCGCGCGCCCGATGAACAAGGTCCCTCCGACTACCAGGACCTTCTTCGGGGAGCTGTCAGTCCGCTCGTCGTGGCGCATAACCGCTTCAGTCGTAGTACTCCAGGCCCAGGTGCGTGATCAGGTCCTCACCCCGCATCCAGCGCAAGGTGTTCTTCAGCTTCATGAGCTGGATGAAAATGTCGTGCTCCGGGTACAACTCCGGCGCGGTCATGGGCGACTTGAAGTAGAACGACAGCCACTCCTGGATGCCGCGCATCCCGGCGCGCTGGGCCAGGTCCAGGAACAGTACCAGGTCCAGCACGATGGGCGCCGCCAGGATCGAATCCCGGCATAGAAAGTCCACCTTGATCTGCATCGGGTAGCCCAGCCACCCAAAGATGTCGATGTTGTCCCAGCCCTCCTTGGCGTCGCCGCGCGGCGGGTAGTAATTGATGCGCACGATGTGGTGGAAATCCTCGTACAGCGAGGGATAGAGTTGCGGCTGAAGGATGTGCTCCAGCACCGAGAGCTTGCTCTCCTCCTTGGTCTTGAAGGAGGCCGGATCGTCCAGCACCTCGCCGTCGCGGTTGCCCAGGATGTTGGTCGAGAACCACCCGGTCAGGCCCAGCATGCGGGCTTTCAGCCCCGGGGCGATGAGCGTCTTCAGGAAGGTCTGGCCGGTCTTGAAATCCTTCCCGGCGATGGGCACGTCGCGCTCGCGCGCCATCTCCTGCAAAGCGGGAATGTCCACCGTTAGGTTGGGCGCGCCGTTGGCGAAGGGGACCCCGCAGCGGAGCGCGGCGTAGGCGTAGATCTGGCTGGGGGCGATGTCCTGGGAGCTCGCGGCCAGGCCCGCCTCGAAATCCTCCACCGTTTGGTGCACCGCCGCCGGCCTCTGAAACACCTCGGTCGAGCCGCACCAGACCATCACCAGCCGGGAGGCCCCGCTGGAGCGGCGGAAGCTCTCGATGTCGGCCACCAGCGCCTCGGCCAGTTCCATCTTCGAGGCGCCCTTCTTCACGTGGGGCCCGTCCAGGCGCCGCACGTATGCCGGATCGAACACCGCCGGCATGGGCCGCAACGCCTTGAGCGGCTCCTGCACCTCGTCCAGCAGCGTCCGCTCCAGCACCCCGGCTTTCAGCGCCGCCTCGTACGCTGTGTCCGGGAAGACGTCCCAGCCCCCGCAGACCAGGTCGTTGACCTCGGCCAAGGGCACGAAATCCTTCACCAGGGGGGTACGGCCATCGGTGCGCTTGCCCAGGCGGATGGTGGCCAGTTGGGTCAGTGAGCCCACCGGCTGGCCCAGGCCGCGCTTGATGGCTTCGAGGCCGGCGACGAAGGTGGTGGTGACCGCGCCCACGCCGGGCGTTAGAACCCCGAGCTTTCCTGTCGCTGGGGCGATCTTGACGTTATCATTCTGGGGCAAACGAGGGCTTCTCCTTGACGGTGGCCGGGCCAGCCAGGCCCAGAGGGTCGAAATGATATACTAACACTCTCATGTCCGATCGCGCGACCGCGGTCATCAGCGCGCTCATCGTGGACGACGAGCGGTTGGCCTCCGAGGAACTCACCTACCTGCTCAAGGACTACCCCGACATCGAAGTGCTCGCCACCGCTCCCAATGGCCTGGAAGCCGTTAAGCTGATTGAGGATCTCCAGCCCGAGCTGGTCTTCCTGGACGTGCAGATGCCCGGGCTGGACGGCTTGGGGGTCATCCGTAAGTTACAGGAAAGAAACGTCCCGCTGCCCTATTTCATCCTGGCCACGGCCTACGAGCAGTACGCCGTCGAGGCCTTCCGGCTGGAAGCCCTGGACTACCTGCTCAAGCCCTTCGACAAGGAGCGTCTGGCGCTGAGCATCGACCGTGCCCGCCGCACCATTCATTCCCAGGCCAAGGCCGCCGCGAGTGAGGCCCCCGCCCCGCCACGCCCCTCCGCGCACCGCGCCAAGCTGCTGGTGCGCTGCCAGAACCGCAACTTCGTGGTGGATTCCAGCGAAGTGGTTTACGCCACCATCGACGAGGGCCTTATTACGTTGGTCACCACCGCTCTGGAGGGCCACTCCAACTACCGCACCCTCGAGGAGCTTCAGGCCAACCTCGATCCCGAGGTGTTCTGGCGGGTGCACCGTTCTTACTTGGTCAACATCAACCGAATCAAGGAAGTCGTTCCCTGGTTCAAGTCCAGCTACCTGTTGCGCATGGAGGACAAGAAGCACACCGAGATCCCGGTCAGCCGGGTCCAGACCAGGCGCCTGCGCACGCTGCTAAAGCTGTAGCCCGCCTCAAAGCCCGATCCCCACCCGCCACAACCAGTAGCCCGCCGCCTGCCGCAGGCAGAGCCACCACTGCCTCAAGGGGTTCGAGTTGCCCCCCGGACGGGGGGATCCGTGGACCACCAGCCCGCGCGCCTCCAGGATCTTCTTGGCCCGAAAGACGTGATACCCGTCGCTGACCACCACGCACGACTTCAACCCCATGCGCCGCATGATTTCAGCCGCCGCCACCGCGCTTTCCAGCGTGCTTTCGCCCTCCGCCTCAACGATTATCGCCTCGGCGGGCACCCCTCGCTGGCGAAGAAAGTCACGCCCCACCGCCGCTTCCGTGAACACTGGATCGCCCCCCGCGCCTCCGGTGGTCAGGATGCGGGGCGCCAGACGGCGCCGGTAGAGTTCCAGCCCGTGGTCCAGTCTCGCCTTGAGCACCGGGGAGGGGCGTCCGCGGTACTCGGCCGCGCCCAGGACCAGGATCACGTCGGCCGGACGAGCCTCATCCAGGTAGGACTGACGCCGGATGCCCAGCACCGTCTGGAGCAGCACCCCGGCCGCCGCCAGCAAGGCCAAACACGAAGCTATCCACCAGGCCCGCCTCATGATACGCTTGTGCTGGGACCACAGTCGTCCCGGATTCCAAAGAGTTTATCCTGTCCTTCCCGTCATGAGCAAGACGGAGGTATTGACCAGCCCGGTCAACCCGTGGCTTAAGGAGATCCGGCGAGCCGTCCTCCGCGGCACGCTGACCCGCGACGGCTGTTGCGTCGCCGAGGGTTTCCACCTGCTGGAGGAGGCCCTGCGCAGCGACTGCCGGGTCGAGGCGGTGCTGGCGGCCGAGCCGGTTCGCTCGGCTGTGGAATCTCACGTGCGCCGTCTGGCGGGTGTCCGCGTGGTGGTGCTGCCGGAGACCCTCTTCGGGGAACTGGCCGGCACCGAGGCGCCGCAGGGAGTCCTGGCGCTCGTGCGGCCGCCCCAGTGGAGCCTCGAGCAACTGTTTCGCGGCAGGCCCCTGGTCGTCGTGCTGGATGGCGTACAGGACCCCGGCAACGCCGGAACCATCCTGCGCGCCGCCGAAGCCTTCGGCGCAACCGGCGTGCTGCTGGTGAAGGGTTCAGTCAGTCCTTACAACCCCAAGGTGGTGCGCGCCTCCGCCGGATCGCTGTTCCGCGTGCCCCTGGTGGCGGGGCTGGATGCGGCGCTGGCGCGCGCGGCTCTCGAGCAGCGCCGCCTGGACCTGTACGCCGCCATGCCCGCCGGCAAGAAGAGCCTCGGGGAAGTAGATCTAGCGCGCAAGTGCGCCCTCATCGTGGGCAGCGAAGGCCGCGGGGTCGGCGAGAAGCTGCGCGCCGGAGCCTTGGATCTGCGCATTCCGGTCAGCGGGGTCGAGTCGCTCAACGCGGCCATGGCGGCCACGGTGTTGCTTTACGAGGCGCACCGCCAGCGGGTTCTGCGGGCGTGAGTCTGTTCGACGCCAGCCTGCCCCGGGAACACGTGGACCAGACCCGTCCGCTAGCCGACCGCATGCGACCGGAGACCCTCGCCGAGTTCGTCGGCCAGGAGCACATCCTGGGATCTGGAAAACCGCTGCGCGTTCAACTGGAGCGTGGCGAGCCAGGCTCCATCATCCTGTGGGGACCGCCCGGCAGCGGCAAGACCACCCTGGCCCGCCTGATCGCCCGGCTGACCCGCTGCGACTTCGTCCCCTTCAGCGCGGTGCTCGCCGGCATCAAGGAGGTCAAGGCGGTCATGGCGGCGGCTGAGCGGAGCCGCCGCGCGGGCCGCCGGACGCTGATCTTCATCGACGAGATCCACCGCTTCAACAAGGCCCAGCAGGACGCTTTCTTGCCCTACGTGGAGCGGGGTGACGTCACCCTCATCGGGGCCACCACCGAGAATCCCTCCTTCGAAGTGATCTCGGCGTTGCTGTCGCGCGCCAAGGTCTACGCCCTGCGCGCCCTGACCGCCGCGGAGATCGTGACGCTGCTCGAGCGCGCTCTGGCGGATGGCCGCCGCGGCCTGGGCGAGCTGGGCATCCGCGTCGAGGGCACGGAGCTGCTCGAGCAGATCGCCATCTACGCCAACGGGGATGCCCGAGCCGCCTACAACACCCTGGAAACCGCCGTCGCCGCTTCCCCGAGCGGGGTGCTCACCCGGCAGACGGTCGAGGACGCCATCCAGCGCAAGCTGCTGCTCTACGACAAGGCCGGCGAGGAGCACTTCAACCTGATCTCCGCCTTGCACAAGTCCGTCCGCTCCAGCGACGTGGACGCCTCACTGTACTGGCTGGCGCGTATGCTTGAAGCCGGCGAGGACCGCCTCTACATCGCCCGGCGGCTGATTCGCATGGCCATCGAGGACATCGGACTGGCCGATCCCAAGGCTCTCGAGCAGGCCGTGGCCGCCATGCAGGCGGTGCACTTCCTGGGTATCCCGGAGGGTGACCAGGCTCTGGCCCAGGCGGCGATCTACCTTTCGGTGTCGCCGAAATCCGACGCCGCCTACCAGGCCCTCGAGCGGGTGCGCGAGGAGGTCCGCGACACCATGGCCGAGCCGGTGCCGCTGCACCTGCGCAACCCCGTCACCGCGTCGATGAAGGAGTGGGGCTACGGCGCGGGCTACCAGCACGCCCACCAGTCCGAGGACGCCCTCACCGGCATGCCGTGCCTGCCGCCGTCACTCGCCGGCCGCCGCTACTACTTCCCCACCCCGCGCGGCATCGAGAAGCGCATCGCCGAGCGGCTCGAGGAAATCCGCCGCCGGCGCGCCGCTACCGGGCCCGGCGAGCCGTCACCGTGATCTCGATCTTGAACGGACCAGCCAGCCCGGCCACCCCCACCGTAGTACGCGTGGGCCGGGGCTCTTTGAAGTACGTCAGATAGACCTTGTTCATGCGCTGGAACAGGCCGATGTCCGTCAGATACACCTGCACGCTGACTACGTCCTCGAAGCCCATCCCGCCTTCCTTCAGGATGAGACCGATGTTGTCCAGGCACTGGCGCACTTCGGCCTCGAACTCCGCAGGGGCCTGCCCGGTCTTCAGGTCATTGCCCACCTGGCCGGAGACGTACAGCGTACCGTCCACCATCAGGCCGGGGCTGAAGGGCCGGCCCGGGGGGAACTCCTTGGGCTGAATCACGCGCTTTTCACCAGAACCTGGAGCGGCCAGCAGCAACACTGCCAGAAGCATTGGGTTAAACCTAAACAAGCTCATACCTCGCATAGTACGCGAGAAAGGGTGAGGCAGTACATCCGGGCTACCCCGGATTGAATCCGATGGTCTATGGCGGACGCCAGACGGCATCCGCATCATAGAGGAGAACATGGACGGAGGA
>VFZS01000378.1 GCA_016871095.1 Acidobacteriota bacterium | reverse complement strand
GCGGGAGCGTGGCAACCTGCCCGCCGAGATGGACGCCACCCGCGCGGGCGAGCCGGCGCTCGAAGCTGTGTCTCCAGGGTAGAATCGCACGTGTCATGACCATCGGCGAAAGCCTGTTGCCGGAATCCGACCGCGAGATGGCGAACGCGCGGAAATGCCTGGAGCGCGTCCCTGAGGATAAGTTCGACTGGAAGCCCCACCCGAAGTCCCCCACTGTGAGGTGGCTGGCGGCGCACGTGGCTCACCTCCCGAGCTGGGCCGTGATGGCGATCGGGCGGGATTCGATCGACGTCATGCCGCCCGGCGCTCCACCGCCGCGTATACCGGAGCCGGAATCGCGCGCGGCGCTGCTGGAGATGTTCGACAAGAACGTGGCGGAGGCCCGCGCGGCGCTCGCCGGCGCCTCTGACGAACATCTGTTGAAGAGCTGGACTCTCCTGAGGAGCGGAAAGGAGATCTTCAGCCAGCCGCGCGTGGGAGTGCTGCGCGGCTTCGTGATGAACCACCTCATACATCACCGCGCCCAGTTGTGCGTCTATTTCCGCCTGAACGACGTGCCGGTGCCGGCGCTGTACGGCCCGTCGGCGGATGAATTCGGGATGTAGACCGCGTCCCGGATCGGGCGGACCACTCGCTTACGCTCGTGGCTCGGAGTCGGTTTCCGAGCCGCGACCGGCAGGGAGCGGCTGGTCAGCGCCCGCCTTACGTCCGGAACAGCACGCGTTCGCTGGAGAACATGCGCACGGCGGCGAAGAAGGCGATGCCGGCATAGAGGATGTTCGCCGCCATGGTGATGGCGAACACCAGAGCGGTGAACTCGCCCTGGAAGATCTGCTTGATGAGCTGGCAGACGTTGAACAGGGGCACCAGGGCCAGCGCGGGAGTCAGCTCAACGCCGGGAAGCATGCCGGCCACCAGCGGGAAGACCACGGCCATGACCAGCGGCGTCAGGTAGCTCTGGGCCTCCTTGAAGCTCTTGGCGAGCAGGGCTATGGCAATCATCAGGGAGGCGGCCATCACCGCCATGGGGGCCAGCGCCAGCAACACCAAGCCAACGGTGGGAGCATCCAGCGGCATCTGCGCGGCCAACTCCTTCATCTGCCGGCCCTGCCTGCCGAAGTCCGAGTAGCGGAAGGCGACCACGAGGCTGGTGATGCTCAGCAGGGCGGTGACAAACACCGCGGTGGTGGCCGCCAGCAGCTTGCCCAGCACGATCTCATGGCGCCCGGCCGGGGAGGCCAGGAAGATCTCCAGAGTGCGCCGTTCCTTCTCGCCCGCGGTCATGTCGATGACCGGGTACATGCCGCCGCTGAACATCAGCAGCACCACGATGTAGCCCAGCATGCCGCCCCAGAAGAAGCCGGCCATCTTGCGCTGGGGCGCCACGTTCTCTTCCGTGACAGTGAAAGGCCGCAGCACGACGGCAGGGACCCGCAGCGCCTCCAGCCGTCCGCGGACGGTCTCATCGCGGAAGCGGTCCAGGGCACGGCGCACGTTGCGGGCGGCCAGGGTAGAGCCCTGGCGGGCGTTGTCGCTGTAGATGCGGATCTCCGGGGGGCCGTCCTCCCGGGCCGCCACTTCGAGGGCCGCGGCGATCTTCTTGTCCCGTACGGCCGCGCGCAGATCCTCCTGCGAGGCGGTCTCAAAGCCCGACTGCTTGAGGAACTCGGCCAGCCCGGGCAGCGATTCGGCTCCGCGCACGGCGATGCCGGCGGCCTCCTCGCCGGCGCGCTTCTCGGCGGAGCTCACGAAGCGCCCGATCACAAAGAACAACAGCGGCATGGCCACGATGGGCACCACCACCATACTGATGAGCGTGCGCCGGTCGCGGACAAGGTCCAGCATCTCCTTGCGGTAAATCGCGGGAACGCGGTGGAGCGCCATCTCAGGACCTCCCCGCGGTGTCCACGTCGATGCCCAGCAGGGCCAGGAAAATCCCGCGCAGCCGCTGCTTGCCGGTAGCGGCGCGCAGCTCCTCCATGGTCCCGGTGATGCGGATCCGGCCTTGATGGATCACGGCGATGCGGTCGCACAGGAACTCGGCCTCTTCCATGACGTGGGTGGAAAGCAGAATGCACTTGCCGGCGCGGCGTGCCTCCAGGATGAACTCCTCGATGACCCGGGCGGTGGGCACGTCCAAGCCGGCCGCCGGCTCGTCCAGAATGAGGATGGGCGGGTCATGGATGAGCGTGCGGGCGATGGCCACCCGCTGGCGCATGCCGGTGGAGAGCTGGTCCACCTTGGTGTCGGCGAAGCTCCGCATGTCCAGCAGGGCCACCATCTCGGCGATGCGGCTCTTAAGGGCGGCGCCGTCCAGCCCGTTGAGCTGACCGAAGAAGGCCAGGATCTCGCGGGGTGTGAGGCGGTGATAGAGGCCCATATCGCCGGAGAGGAAGCCGATCTGCCTACGCACTTCGCCGGGAGAGCGCACCACGTCATGTCCGTTCAGCACGGCCGTGCCCGCGGTGGGCGTCATGACCGTGGCCAGCAACCGCAAGGTGGTGGTCTTGCCCGCGCCGTTGGGGCCCAGCAGGCCGAAGATCTCGCCCTTGCGGACCTCGAAGGAGACGCCGTCCACGGCGCGCACGGCGCCGCGCTTGGGGTCAGTGAAGGCCTTGCTGAGGTGCTGAACCTGGATCATGAGCTTCTTCCGGCTGAGATATTTCCCGTCGCAC
Source organism: Acidobacteriota bacterium (assembly GCA_016871095.1). Taxonomy (GTDB): domain Bacteria; phylum Acidobacteriota; class Terriglobia; order Bryobacterales; family Bryobacteraceae; genus VFZS01. The sequence goes on along the minus strand of VFZS01000378.1, from coordinate 3,001 downwards.
CGCGTCCAGCACGCCGTTGAGGAAGGCGCCGGCCCCGGGCTCACAGTAGCGCTGGGACAGCTCCAGGGCCTCGTTGATGACTACCGCGGGCGGGGTGGGCGTGGCAGTCATCTCCCAGATGGCGAGCCGCAGGATGTTGCGGTCCACCACGGGCATGCGCTCGAGGCGCCAGTTCTGGGAATGGCGGCGGATCAGCGCGTCGAGCTCCTCGCGGCGGGCCAGGGCGCCCCGCGCCAGCTCCTCCATGAAGGGATCCGCGCCGGAGGGCGCATTCTGCTCCTCGGAATAGAGCGAGCCGTAGTGGGCGGCCAGGGCCTCCTCGAAGGGCTGAGGAGCGAGATCGAGGTGGTACAGCAGCCGCAAGGCGCGCTCGCGGGAGCGGTGGCGCGAGGGCATGGGGCGCTCAGGAGCCGCGCAGGCGGCGCATCAGGTTGCCCATCTCGACGGCGGTCATGGCGGCGTCGAAGCCCTTGTTTCCGGACTTGGCGCCGGCGCGCTCGATGGCCTGCTCCAGGGTGTCGCAGGTCAGCACGCCGAAGGCGACGGGGACGCCGGTCTCCAGGGAGGCCTGGGCCAGCCCTTTGGCGGCCTCGGCGGCGATGTACTCGTTGTGGGGAGTGTCGCCGCGGATGACCGCGCTCAGGCAGATGATGCCGTCATGGCGCTTCTGGCGGGCCAGCTCGGCGGCCACCAGAGGCAACTCCCAGGAGCCGGGCACGCGGACGATCTCCAGGTCCTGCTCCGCGGCGCCGGTGCGGGCCAGAGCGTCCAGGGCGCCGGCCAGGAGCCGGTCGGTGATCAGGCTGTTGAAACGGCTGGTGACGATGGCCAGCTTGAGGCCGGCCGCGTTGAGATGACCTTCCACCACGGGCTGGGACATGTGGACCTCCTCGGGGCGCCATAGGGCCGTATGGGATAATTGCTCTTAGAAGCCCCATCATACCGCATGGACCCGCAGTATATCCGGAACTTTTCCATCATCGCGCACATCGACCATGGCAAGTCCACCCTGGCCGACCGCCTTTTGGAGCTGACCGGGGCGCTCTCGGAGCGCGAGATGATGGACCAGGTGCTGGACACGATGGACCTGGAGCGCGAGCGCGGCATCACCATCAAAGCCCACGCGGTGCGCCTCAACTACCACGCCGAGGACGGGCAGCTCTACCAGTTGAACCTGATCGACACGCCCGGGCACGTGGACTTCACCTACGAGGTCTCGCGCAGCCTGCAAGCCTGCGAAGGGGCGCTGCTGGTGGTGGACGCCTCACAGGGCGTCGAGGCCCAGACTCTGGCCAACACCTACCTGGCGCTGCACCACGACCTGGAGATCATCCCGGTGATCAACAAGATCGACCTGCCGGTGGCCGAGCCGGCCCGCATCCGGGAGCAGCTCGAACACCTGGTGGGACTGGACGGGGGCGCGGCGCTCGAGGTCAGCGCCAAGACGGGCGCCGGAGTCCACGAGCTGATCGAGGCGGTGGTGCACCTGGTGCCGCCGCCGCGCGGCGACCCCGCAGCGCCGCTGCGGGCGCTGATCTTCGATTCCTGGTTCGACCCCTACCGCGGCGTCATCACCCTGCTGCGGGTGGTGGACGGAAGGCTGCGCGTGGGGCAGAAGATCCGGCTGTGGTCCAGCGGCAAGGTCTGCGAGGTGGAAGGGCTGGGCTACCAGTCGCCCAAGCCCGTGCCGTGCCAGGAGCTGTCGGCGGGCGAGGTCGGCTTCATGTTCGCCAACATCAAGACCGTCTCGGACGCCCGCATCGGCGACACCCTCACCGACGGCGAGCGGCCGGCCACGGAGGCGCTTCCCGGCTTTCAGGAAGCCAAGCCCATGGTGTTCGCGGGGCTTTACCCGGTGGAGTCGCACGAGCACAACATGCTGCGCGACGCCATCGAGAAGCTGCGCCTCAACGACAGTGCCCTGAGCTTCGAGCCGGAGAACTCCGGGGCGCTGGGTTTCGGCTTCCGGTGCGGATTCCTGGGCCTGCTGCACATGGACATAGTGCAGGAGCGGCTGGAGCGGGAGTTCTCGATCGACCTGGTGACCACCGCGCCGGGGGTGCGCTACCGGGTTAAGCTGCGCAGCGGCGAGACCGTCGAGGTGGACAATCCCACGCGCTTCCCCGACCCCGCCGGCATCGAGCACGTCGAGGAGCCTGTCCTGGAGGCCACCATCATCACGCGGGAGGACTCGCTGGGAGAGATTCTCAAGCTGCTCGAGGAGAAGCGGGGCGTGCAGAAGAAGTTCGAGTACATCGGCGCGGGGCGCGTGCTGCTGGTCTACGCGGTGCCGCTCAACGAGATTGTGCTGGATTTCTACGACCGGCTCAAGAGCGTCTCGCGGGGCTACGCCTCGCTGGATTACCACCTGGCGGGCTATCGCGTCTCGCCCATGGTGAAGCTGGACGTGCTGGTGGCGGGCGATCCGGTGGACGCGCTGTCGATGATCGTGCACGAGGACCACGCCTACGAGCGGGGCAAGGCGCTCATACACCGCTTGCGGAAGCTGATCCCGCGGCAGATGTTCGAGGTGGCCCTCCAGGCGGCTATCGGCAACCGCATCGTGGCGCGGGAGAACATCTCGGCGCTGCGCAAGAACGTGCTGGCCAAGTGCTACGGGGGCGACATCACGCGCAAGCGCAAGCTGCTCGAAAGGCAGAAGGCGGGCAAGAAGCGCATGAAGCGGGTGGGCCGCGTAGACATCCCCCAGGAAGCCTTCCTGGCGGTGCTGAAGGTGGGCGGCGAGGAGGGGTGAGGCCGGTGTTCAGGCCGCGTAGTGAAGCACCTCAACCTCGACGCCGTTCTGCGCCGCGCGTTCCGCGCGGGCCAGCACCTCGGCGGTGACGGACTCCGAGAGGAAGTACTCGCCACAGTTGTCGCAGATATCGGCGGGCACTTCCCGGATGATCACCGCGGCCTCGCCCCGGTGAAGCATCACGGTAGCGTACCCCGGCTGAGTCTGTCCGTGCTTGCAGATCGTGCACCTCATGCCGATCTCCTG
>VFZS01000377.1 GCA_016871095.1 Acidobacteriota bacterium | reverse complement strand
CGGCGCATGCGCTCAAGAACGCCCGCATCGGGCTGCTGGGGCATCCCTTCGAAGGCATGCTGGACATGAACGCGGACCCCACCGCCTTCGACGCCGCTTTCGGCATGCACGTCGTCATGGTCGAGATGTGCGACTTCAAGAAACGGGTGGACGAAGCCGGCGCCGGCGAGGTCGCGCGGATGAAATCCCGCATCGAGGAGTTCTTCTGGTTCCCCGAGCCCGGCGCGGACGCCATCGCCGGCCGGGTGACGCCCGAGGCGCTGGAGTGGTCGGCGCGGGTGGCGGTGGGGCTGGAGAAGCTGGTGGCGGACTTCGAGCTCGACGGGCTGGCTCATTACTACCGCGGCGTGGACGGCAACGAATACGAGCAGCTCATCGCGGGCATCATTGTGGGCGCATCGCTCGTGACCGCGCGCGGCGTTCCGGTGGCCGGCGAAGGCGACCTGAAGAACTGCGTGGCCATGCTGATGCTGGACCGGCTGGGCGCGGGCGGATCCTTCGCCGAGCTGCACCCGGCGGATTTCCGCGAAGATTTCGTATTCGTGGGGCATGACGGCCCGGGGCACATCGCCATCAGCGGCCAGAAGCCCGCGCTGCGGGGCTTGAGCGTGTTCCACGGCAAGTACGGGCGCGGCGTATCGGTGGAATTCCAGGTGAAGCACGGCCCCGTCACTCTGGCGGGGCTGACGCTGGATGACGACGGCCGCTTCAAGCTGGTGCTGGCCGAGGGCGAATCCGTGCCCGGCGCCATCCCCGCCACGGGCAACACCAACACGCGCTGCCGCTTCCGTCCGGACATGCCCACCTTCATCGAGCGCTGGAGCATGGCCGGCCCCACACACCATTTCGCTTTGGGCATCGGCCGGCAAATCACGGCGCTTCAGAAAGTGGCCGCGCTGTTTCACCTGCCCACCGAAGTGGTCGCCCTCTGACCCCGCCATGGAGGACTTCCGGCGAACCAACTGGGTGCTGGGCTGGCTGCTGTTCGCCGCCTCGGCGCTGAGCTTCCTGGACCGGCAGGTGCTCTCCGTGCTCGCTCCGACGCTGACCGCCGAGTTCGGCATGAGCAACACCGAGTACTCGCGGGTAGTCTCCGCCTTCGTGTTGAGCTACACGGTGATGTTCACGGTGGGCGGGCGGCTGATGGACCGGCTGGGCACGCGGCTGGGGATGGCGCTGTGCGTGGCGGTGTGGTCGCTGGCCAGCGCGGGACATGCGCTGGTGGCGGGTCCGCTGGGCTTGGCGGCGGCGCGCCTGCTGCTGGGGTGCGGCGAAGGCGGCTGTTTCCCCGGCGCCACCAAGGGGGCCGTCGAGTGGTTCCCGCTGGAAAAGCGTGTGCTGGCCATCGGCATTGCCAACGGCGGCTCGGCCTTCGGCGCGGTGCTGGCCCCGCCACTCACGGCGTGGCTCACCCGGGTCTCCGGCTGGCGCGGCGCGTTCGTGGCGACGGGGCTGCTGGGAGGCCTGTGGCTGGGGGCCTGGCTGACGGCGCACGCGGCCGCGCCGCCCGCGGTGGTTGCGCACAGTTCCACGGTGCGCGCGCCGCTGGGCCAACTGCTGCGCGACCGCCGCGTATGGCGCATACTGGCGGCGCGCTTCTGCTTCGACCCGGTGTTCTACTTCTACATGTTCTGGATCCCCCAGTACCTGGCGCGGGAGCGGGGCTTCTCGCTCGAGCAGATCGGGGCGTGGTTCTGGATTCCGTTCCTGGCGCTGGGTTTGAGCAACATTGCCAGCGGGAAACTGTCGGACGCGCTGGTGAATCGAGGCTGGCCGCCCGAGCGTGCGCGCGCCCGGCTGCTCACAATCGCGGCGTTCGTGACCCCGGTTTCGTGGCTGGCAGTGGCTGCTCCTTCAGCGCCGTGGGCCATCGCCCTGATGTCCGTCCTCATGCTGGCGCACGGGCTGTGGATCGCCAACTTCCTGGGCTGGCTGGGGGACCGGTTTCCGGCGGGATCAATCGCCTCGGTGACCGGGCTGTCGGGGACGGCCGGAGGCACGGCGGGCATCCTGTTCAACCTGGCCGTGGGACCGGTGGTGGACCGCTACGCGTTCGCGCCGGTCTTCGCGGTCACGGCATTCCTGTACCCGCTGGCGCTGGCCATCCTGCTGGGCGGGCGCAAGGCTCAGCGACCCAGGAACTGATCCAGGCGGTCGGCCTCGCGCTCGGCTATGGCGATGGCGCGCTTCGCGCCGGCTACGTCACCCGCTTTCAGAGCTGCGTCAGCCTCGTCCAGGAAGGCCTCCATGCGGCGCCACGATGTGGCGATGTCCGTACGCAGCGAGAGCCCAGAGCGCCGCTGCTCGGCCTCCAGGTTCTTGAGGCTGGAGCGCAGGGCGTCGGCGCGGGCAGCCACCGTAATGGCGTGCTCGCGGACCTGGGCCAGCTCCTCGGAGGAGGGGGACTGAGCGCGCGGCGGGGAAGCAGGCGGAGGCGAGGTTTCGCGGGCGGGTGGTGGCTGTGCGGCCGCTGGCTGCGTGGACTGAGCAGGAGGCTCGGCGGCTCGCGCCGGGGGCTGCTGTGGCGTGGTGCGCACCCGTGGCTCAGTGCGTACCGGCGGCGGGGCGGTCTTAGGCTCTACGGCCTGCGGCGCGCTCTCCTGAGGCGCCGTGGCAGGAGGGGTGGCCTGCTCCTGGGGCGGCGCCGACTGGGGTTGCTCAGCGGGCTGCGACTGAGCCGCCGGCGCGGCAGCCTCCTGGGCCTGGGTCTTCTGCCAGCGCGGCAACTGCGTGGCGGCCACCACAATCACCGCGACGGCGGCCACCGCGCCGATGGCCATGTACAGTCCGCGGCGCGACTTGGCCGGCGGAGGAGGAGGAATCGGGGCCACCGGGGCCGGCGCGGGGGCCTGGAAGGGCGGCGGCGGGGCCGCAACCGGGCGCGGCGGGGGCGGGGCGGCTGCCGCGGCCACGCCTTCCGGGGCGGGCGCGCCCGCCACGTGCTTGAGCGCCGCACGAAAAACCTGCGCGGTCTGGAACCGCTTCCCCGGATCCTTCTGAATGGAGGTCAGGATGAGGTCGCTCAACACCTGCGGCAGGCGGGGATCGACCTGCATGGGAGGCAACGGCTCCTGCTCCAGGTGCGCCACCATGATGCTGTAGTCGCTGTCGCCCTTGAAGGGGCGCTGTCCGGTGACCAGCTCGTAGAGGGAGACGCCCACCGAGTAGAGGTCCGCGCGGCCGTCCAACGTGGCGCTGCCCTTGATCTGCTCCGGCGACATGTAGTAGAGCGACCCCAGCGTGGTGCCGGTCATAGTGAGGCGGCGATCGGCGCTGGCCTTGGCGATGCCGAAATCCATGAGCTTAACGGCTCCCTCGGAGGTGAGCATCATGTTGGCGGGCTTGATGTCGCGGTGGATGATGCCGCGCCCGTGGGCGTAGTGCAGCGCCGCCAGCACCTGGTCGATGCATGCGACCGCCTGGCCGACGGGCAGGGGCCCTTGCCTGAGCCGGTCCTCCAGCGTGGCGCCCTCGACGAACTCCATGAGCATCAGCAGTTGATTCTCCAGGCGCAGCGCGGTGTGCAGCGAGGCGATGTTGGGGTGGTCGAGGCTGGCCACCAGCTTGATCTCGCGGATGAAGCGGTCCGCCAATTCCGGCTCCGCCGCCAGGTTGGGCAGCAGCACCTTCATGGCCTCGACGCGGTCGGAGATGGTGTTGCGGACCTTGTAGACCTTCCCCATGCCCCCCGCGCCCAGCACTCCGATGATCTGGTAGTCGCCGACGGTATCTCCGATGTTGAAGCTCATGTGGGCCCTCCTCTACGGGCTAGTTTCGTACCACATCGCCGACCTTGGCGGGCGCGGCGCCGGCGAACGTGCCCACCGCGGAGCGCTCATCCACCTCGGTGATGACCACCTCGCCGATCTTGTCCTCGATGCTGCGCAGGATCTTGCCGCTGGCCGGGTCGCGCACCTCGCGGATCTTGCGGCGCACTTGCAGGCGGTCGCCCACCTTGACCCCGGCTTTGCTGCCCACATTGAGGATGACGGTGCTGCCGGCGACATCAGCCACCAAACCGTCGATGACCAGCTTGCGGGTGGGCAGGCGCGCCGAGCTGGTCACCAGCTCCCGGGAGAGCTGCGTGACGGACTGGTTGACTGCCTCTCCCAAGATGGTGGCGGCGAAGTTCCTGCTGGTCATGTCCACGGCGCCGCCCGCGGCCACCGAGCCGCCGCCGGCGCCCAGGAGGTTGGTGCCGGTGCGGGTGGACTCGCCCAGACCCTTCGCGGTAGCGAGGACCTCGGCCGTTTCCGTGTCCACCATGCGGGCGCTGATGCCCACCACGGCCTTGGACTCGGTGCGTTTGACGCCGCCCAGGCCGTACCGTCCCGTTACCCGCGACAGCGCGCCGCCGGCCACCCCGGTGCTCTTGTCGTCCCGCCCGAACTGGGTGATGCTGCCGATGACGATGGCATCCACACCCAGCACGCGGCCGATGCGCGCGGCCGTGGACGAGTCGGCCCGGTCGCTGTTCGAGAAGTTTTGCTCGGTCAGCACCTTTTCCAGCGCCTTGCGCTCGATCACCGAGTAGCTGCCGTCCTGCACCAGCTTCTCGACGATCAGGTCGGCGATGCCGCGGCCCACGTCCTGGTCCGTCCCGAAAATGGAAGCCACAAAGCTGCGCACCGTGCCGTACTCAAAATCCAGCACCGCCACGCGCTTCTTCTGCTGCGCCGCGGCAGGCACGGCCAGGATCAGAAGCATGCCCACAAGTCGATGCATCACAACCTCCTGCCAGACACTCTCGAACAAGTAATAACACTATCGGGGCCTCTTGCCAACCCTGTTCGGGGACCTGAAGCCTGTGGTAACCTCGGCAGGAGCGAGGCAAACAACCATGTGCGGTGGCGGTTCGGCAGGACCCTCTTCAAGCGGCGGAAGCAACCCGCCCAGCGCCACAACTCCCTGCGATACTATCCGGCTGGTGGAGGTGGTTGAGGCCGTCTTGCAGACCGACGGTTCCTTTGTGAACCGGGCTGTCCGCTCCCGCCACCAGTTCATCAACCTGGATTATGCGCCGGCCCACCCGGAGTACGGCCGGTGCATCCGCTTCAAAGCCCGGGTGGCGTGGACTTCGGGGTCTAGCCGCTCGCTCTCCGGACAGACCGTTTACTGGTACTTCAACCCCGCAGGGGGCAACCGCGCCGGCTTAGCCGCGAGCCTCCGGGCCAGTTTCGACAGCGAGGGCGGCAACCAGCTCCGCACGACCTCCACGGCGGACGCCTCCGGCTGGACCGACGTGGTGGAGTTCTTCCCCTCCCAATACGGCGGTGACACATTTGAGGTCTTCGCCACCGAGAACTCCAGTTACTCGGGCGGAACGTCGGCGCAGCGCTACACCGTCTGGCGGCAGCTTTACTGGGAGCTGGACTGCATGCAGCGCCCCTCGGGCGGAGGAACCTATTCCAACCGTGCGGATACGGCGCGCTTTAACCAGAAGTTCCGTGACTTGTTCGTGCACCTGGTGCGCAGCGGGACCGATGCCGGTCCCGCGCATCAGCGGATGGTCAAGGATGGTGACGCCGGCACCTGGGCCGGAAACGTGCGCGACGGCACCGGCGCCCCGCGCTACTTCCATCTGTGCCTGATCGACACCATCTGCTGGGACCCCGCTCCGGTCACCAAGACCTACAACCTGACCCGAACCGCGAACCGCATCACCCTGCGGTGCGAT
>VFZS01000376.1 GCA_016871095.1 Acidobacteriota bacterium | reverse complement strand
TCACTGGTTCCTCATCTACAACGTCTTTCATCCGCGCGACTACTCGGACCGCTGCGTGATCGGCACCTGCCACGAGAACGACAACGAGGGCATCATTCTCACCGTGCGGAAGGACGGTTCCGCCTTCGGCCGCCTGCAAGTGCTGGAGACCCTCGCGCACAACAACGTGTACTCGTTCACCGCGGACCGTTCCATCCGCGGCGGCGCGCACGGCGTTGACGGCGACATCGAGTTCTACCAGGACAGCCATCCCGTGGTGTTCATCGAGTCCGGCGGCCACGGCATTTACGGCTCGCGCAGCTCGCATTCCCGCTTCTCGCTGGAGCGCGGCAGCTTCGCCGAGGGAACAGGCATCACGCTGGTCTACAAGGGCGCCGCCGAGCGGCCGCGCCACGCCAATGACCGGCTGGTGGGCTACGACCTGCTGCCCATTTACGACGAATGGTGGCAGAAGGCCGCGGAAGGCAAGGGAGACGCACGGACTTTCGACGCTTACTTCCACTACCGCCCCTTCGGCGGACGGCCCGCCGTGAGCTACGCCATCGGCGGAGCGTTTTTGGGCCGCACGGAATCCTCCAACAAGGCCAAGCCCTTCTGGGGATGGCACGACACGCAGACCCTGAAGAAGGGAGTGCTGGCGGTGGGACAGTGGGGTCTGGATCCCGCCTACGCGGTGAGCCAGAATCTGCGGTTCCCCCAGGGGCAGCCCTTCTCACTGGTGTACGTCTACAATCCCTATTTGGGCTTCGAGGGCCAGGCCCCAACGGCATCCGCAGCGGCCGCTCCTGCGGCCGTGCCGGCGCCGGCGGGGCCGCCGAGCGGTCAGGTCGAGATCGCCGGCCAGGTGGACGGCTCCGTCGAGATCCACGTGACCGGCGGCGAACTGCGCTGGGAAGTCCACTCCGGCCAGCCGGTCAGCCGGCAGACCGCGCGTTTCAGTGCCCCGCTGCCCGGCATGGCGTTGGATTCATGCTGGATCTCGAAGCAGGCCGGAAGGGGCGGCGTAACCCTGGTCGAGAAACCCTCCGCCGCCAACGGCTTCACCGCCCGCATCCGGGTCGAGGACCCCCGCGGCGGCTCGGACTTCTACCGCCTGACCCTGCACTGGAGCCGCTGAATTCAGCGCTCCGCCTCGGCCAGGATGACTTCCGCCAGCTCGACGGCGTCCCGCACCAGCTTGACGCACCGCGACTGGAACAGCCCCGCCTGCCGCGCGTGTGCCAGCCCCTCCGCCGTGCTGATGTCGCAACCCAGCAGCTCCAGGCAGACGGTCGAGCCGTTGCGCTCCGCGAATGCGCCCAGCAGTCGCTGGATCCGCTGGTAGGTCGTCTCCCGCTCCTTCTTGTTCTCCTCCGGGCTTACGCTGCGCTGCGCCAGCCCCAGGGCCATGGCCGCTCCGGTGATGCATCCGCACGTCCCGGCGCTGCGCGCCAGCCCCCCGCCGAAACCCGCGCTGATCCGCAGAGCCAGGTCCCGCTCCACCCCGCGCGGCTCGGCCAGCGCCGAGAACACCGCCTGCGAACAGGAGTACTCCTGCTGGAAACGCGCCACTGCTGTCTCTGTCACGCTCATGCTCAAGTCCAAGACCCCATTATCCGCCGGGACGGCCCCTTCTCGCACTGGCGCGCCTGCCCGCGTTGCGCTATCCTGCCTGTTTCAACTCACCCCCTGGGACCAAGGAGACCCTTAATGCCAGGCCTGGTTGCACTAAGCATCAACCCCGACAAGTACTCGGCGGATTTCCTGGAAGACCTGTTCCTGGGCACCTTCTACCATCAGCATCTCGGTGAAGCTTACGCCGGCCTGTCCACCTGCAAGGACGGCCGGTTCCAGATCCGCACCCACCGGGGGCTTTTCCGGGTGACCTTCACCCACGACCTTCAGGGCCTGCGGGGAACCGAAGGCATCGGCTACTGCGGCCCGGTCCGCGAGCCCCACTTTTCCGAGTCCCGCCTCGGCCGGCTCTCATGCTGCTTCTCCGGCAACGTCACCAACCTCCAGGAAATGCTCGAGCGCTTCAAGGCCTTCGGCCACATCTTCACCCGCGGCGACGACATTGAGATCATCACCAAGCTGGTGGCGCAAGGCAGCGACGTGGTGGATGGCATCCAGAAGATGGCCCGGGAGGTCGAGGGCGCCTTCTCTGCGCTGATCCTCACCGAGGAAGGCATCTACGCCGTGCGTTGCGCCACCGGCCACTGGCCCCTGGTGATCGGCGCCAAGGACGGAGCCGTCATGGTCTCCGCCGAGTCGGGCGGCTTCGCCAACCTGGGCTTCCAGCGGGTGCGGGACCTCGAACCGGGCGAAATCGTGCTGCTGAGGAACGGCGAGCTGGAGACCAGGGGCCGCCTCCCCGGCACGCGCGTCCAGGTGTGCAGTTTCTACTGGGTCTACACCGGCTTTCCCAACAACGTGTTCGAGGGGATTCCCGACTCCCTGGTGCGCAAGCGCCTCGGCGCGGCGTTGGCGCGCCGCGATGTCGCGCGCGGCTTCGTCCCCGACGTGGTCATTCCGGTCCCCGACTCAGGCCGTTTTCACGCCATCGGGTATCACCAGGAGTACTGCCGGCAGATGATGGAAGGCCGGATCCACCGGGTACCCATGTACGACGAGCTGCTGCTCAAGTACCCTTACGCCGGCCGCAGCTTCATCCCCCAAGACCAGAAAGAGCGGGACCGTGAAGCCCGCGTCAAGCTGCTGGCCAGCGGTGAGGATTGCAGCGACAAGGTCGTGGTGGTCTGTGACGACTCCATCGTGCGCGGCACGCAGGCGCAAACCGAGCTGGCGCCCAAGCTGAGGATTGCCGGCGTCAAGGAGATCCACTTCCGCATCTCCAATCCCGAGTTGCGCTCGCACTGCCGCTGGGGCAAAACCACCCGCAAGGGCGAGGTCCTGGCCGGACGCATCCCCGCGGTCGAGGACCGCGCCAAGTACCTGGGCGTCGAGGGCCTCGAATACAACACTATCGAGGACCTGGCCGAAGCCATCGGCCGCCCCCTGGACACCCTCTGCGTGGACTGCTCCCGCGACTAAAACCTGAAACCTGGGGACAGCCCGCGTGTTTCCCGGTTTGCGCTTCTCGTGGTAGCCTGTATTGATCTTTCACCCACAGGACATCACCGCCATGGCCATCACGGAACTCCAAGCTGGCGCCCTGAACGCCCGGCAGTTCATCCAGGACCAGGTCCGGCAGATCGCGCAAACCGTAGGCGACGGCATCGCCATCACGGCCCTGTCCGGCGGCGTGGATTCCTCCGTCTGCACCCTCCTCGCTCACCAGGCCTTGGGGGACCGCCTCAAGACCTACTTCGTCGAGAACGGCTTGATGCGACAGGACGAGCCCCAGCGGGTGGCCGAGCTGTTCGCCCGCTTCGGCGTCAACGTCGAGATCGTACCCGCCCAGAAGGAGTTTTTTCGCGCACTGAAGGGGCTTACCGATCCCGAGCAGAAGCGGGAGGCCATCACCCAGACCTTCTATGCCAAGGTCTTCCGCCGCTTGGTTAAGCAGAGCGGCGCCCGTTTCCTGGTGCAGGGAACCATTCTCACCGACGTCGAGGAGACTGTTGCCGGCATCAAGCGGCAGCACAACGTGCTCGAGCAGTTGGGCATCGACCCGCGCCGCGCTTACGGCTACGCCGTCCTCGAGCCGGTGATCCAGCTTCGCAAGGACGGCGTGCGCAAAGTGGCCAAGGCTCTGGGCCTGCCCAAGTCCCTGTATGCCCGGATGCCCTTCCCGGGGCCGGCCCTGGCCGCCCGCGTGGTAGGCGAGGCCACTCCCGAGCGCATCGAGCTGGTGCGCAAAGCCACCGCCATCCTCGAAACCGAGATGAGGAACGTCAAGGCCTTCCAGTACATGGCCATCCTCCACGAAGACCGCTTTCCCGGAATGCGCGAGGGTAAGCGCGACTACGGCTTGCAGATCGAGATCCGCTGCTGGGACAGCGTGGACGCCCGCGTCGCCACTCCGGTCTGGCTGGCGCCTCACCTGCTGAAGAAGCTGGCCCGGCGGATGACGGAGGAGGTTCCGGGCGTGGTGAGCGTCACCTGCAACATCGCGCCCAAGCCGCCTTCCACCATGGAAGCCGTCTGACACCGCGCCACTATCATGCTCGCCCTGCTGCGGTTCCTGTGGTTTCCCACCGCCGTGGTCCTGGTCACGCTGGCCTGGATCTGGCTGGATTCGGCGCTGGGCTGGCGCGGCATGCAGTTGCCCGTGCTGGGCTGGCCGCTGATCGCCCTCGGCGGACTGCTGGCCGGCTGGTGCACGGCCGTTTTTCGTTCGTTGGGAAAGGGCACTCCGCATCCTTTCACCGCCAAGACCAGGCGCCTGGTCATCGCCGGTCCTTACCGCTTCGTGCGCAACCCCATGATGTGGGGGGTGGGCGCGATCCAGGTTGGGCTGGCCCTGCTGCTGGCCTCGGTCGGGCTGTGGATCGGATTCGCCGTGTTTCTGATCTACATCAATGTGTTCCTGCGGGTGTACGAAGAACCCGACATGGAGCGCCGCTTCCGTGACGAATACCGTGAATACTGCCGCCGCGTCCCCCGCTGGTGGCCCCGCTTCCGCCGGAAGTAGGGCCCCCCCGGTCCCCCTTGCTGGCCCGTCGTGCTGCAGCGTAAGCCGTCATGGCCGCGCCCGGCCCGGACCATACTCGATGCTGGTCTCGAATATGGTATCGTGAGCGTGATGGAGACAGCGCGCAAGATTACTGTGGAGGTGCCGCCGGAGCTTCTCGAGAAGGCACAGCGCGCCAGCGGCGCCGGCATCACCCAGACTGTTCGTGCCGGCCTCCAACTGGTCGCGGCATCGCACACCTACGCGCGGCTGCGCCAGCTCCGGGGGAAGGTTCGCTTCTCGCGTACCTTGGCGGAACTGAAAGCCGACCGATGATTGCGGCCGACACCAGCACCTGGGTCGCCTACCTCGAAGGAGATGGCGCCGAGGACGCGCAACTGCTCGATCGGGCGCTCCAGGACCGGCAGGTGCTGATGGTGCCTGTCGTTCTCGCCGAATTATTGAGTGACCCGAAGCTCCCTCCAGGTGTGGCGCAAACCCTCGCGGAGCTGCCACTCATCGAGATCCGGCCCGGCTACTGGCAACGCGCCGGTGTGCTGCGGGCGAAGGTGCTCGGCAAGGGCCGTAAGGCGCGCCTCGGCGATGCTCTGATCGCCCGGAGCTGCATCGATCGCGGGATCCCTCTCCTCACCCGGGACCGGGACTTTCGGGCGTTCGCCGACGCTGCCGGCGTCGATCTGGTGATTGCGCCGGCGAAGGCTTGAACTGGCCGCTCCAGTCGCGTCCACCTGCGCCTCACTACGCTGCCCCCCGCCGGGCGGAAGAAGGCGTCCGCGCCGTGCTCTGCTTCGCCGCGGTTGCGGACTCAGGGTTCTCTCGCCGGCCAGGTTCCCATCCCCCACCGCCGCGCTTCGCGCTCCATCAGCCGCGTCAGCCCCGCCTTAGCATCCTCCGCCAGCCGCGACGGGGTGTGACCCGCAATCAGCCGCGCCACCTCCCGCGCTGCCCGCTCGCGCAGGGCGAGCGCGCCGCTCTTTTCCCAGCGGTCGCGGTTGGCGCGGTCGATGACCGTGCCGGGGAAGGTGATCTCCTGACGGAGATATCAATCCGGCCACAAGTATGCATACAGGCCTGAGTTAGAGGGCCGCATACTGAGTGTGCGGCGTCAGA
>VFZS01000375.1 GCA_016871095.1 Acidobacteriota bacterium | reverse complement strand
AATGGGGACAGACAGCCGAAAACCCGGGACAGGCTTGGGTGTCCCCCCGTGGACACCCCGGCCTGTCCCAGGGTTCGGGACAGGCTTGGGTGTCCCCCCGGTGGACACCCCGGCCTGTCCCAGGGTTTTCCACTGGAAAGTCCGTCACCGGCGAATGGCCTGGCTGTCCCCATTCTTAGGTTTATACTGTAGAGTCTACGATGGTAACCCCAAAACGGTTACGCTACAAGGACGCCGGCGTGGACATCGACGAGGCCGACCGCGCCGTGGCCCACATCAAACGCCTGGCTGCGACCACCTTCACCCCCGGCGTCCTCACCCGCATCGGCGCCTTCGGCGGCGGCTACTTGCTCAGCGGCTGGAAGCAGCCCGTGCTGGTCAGCTCCGCCGACGGCGTGGGCACCAAGCTCAAAGTTGCATTCCTGGCGGACCGGCACGACACCGTCGGTGAGGACCTGGTCAACCACTGCGTCAACGACATTGCCGTGCTGGGCGCGCGGCCGCTGTTCTTCCTCGACTACTTCGCCACCGGAAAGCTTGCCGCTGGGACCGTGCGCCAGGTGATGACCGGCCTGGCGCGCGGCTGCCGCGCCAACCACTGCGCCCTCATCGGCGGGGAGACCGCCGAGATGCCCGGCCTTTACGCCGCCGGCGAGTACGATCTGGCCGGGTTCATCGTGGGCGCGGTCGAGCGCGGCGACATGTTGACCGGCGCGAGCATCCGCGCGGGCGACCTGCTCGTCGGCCTGGCTTCCACGGGGCTGCACACCAACGGCTACTCGCTGGCCCGCAAGCTGCTCTTCGAGGGGGCCGGCTACCTGGTTCACACCCGCCTGCCGGAGCTGGGCCGCACCGTGGCCGAGGAGTTGCTCGAAGTCCACCAGAGTTACTTGCGCCCCATCCAGGCGCTGGCCTCGCGCGGGCTGCTGAAGGGCGCGGCCCACATCACCGGCGGCGGCATCACCGACAACCTGCCGCGCATCCTGCCCCGCGGACTGGCCGCGGAGATCCACACCGCCGCCTGGCGTGTGCCTCCGGTCTTCGAGCTGCTCCGCCGGCTCGGCAACATTCCCGACGATGACTACCGGCGCACCTTCAACCTGGGCATCGGCATGATCCTGGTGGTCTCACCGCGTCATCAACTGCGCGTCGAGACCGTGCTGGCCGCGTGCTTCGAGGTTCCTTTCTGGATCGGCCGCGTCATCGCGGCCCGGCGCGCCGCGCCGCGCGTCATTTACTTATGAAGAAGCGCTTGGGCATCCTGCTTTCCGGGCGTGGCTCGAACTTCGAGGCCATCGCCGATAACATCGCCGCCGGCCGCCTGGAGGCCGAAATCGCCGTGGTGATCTCGAACCGCCCCGAAGCCCGCGGCCTGGAGATCGCTCGCCAGCGCGGCCTGACCGCCGTGTGCATCCCCTCGAAGGGCCTGGACCGCGAGGTCTATGATCGCATGGTGGTGGCCGAGCTGCGGCAGCATCAAGTGGATCTGGTGTGCCTGGCCGGCTTCATGCGCCTGCTCAGCGCTTACTTCGTGCGCGAGTACAACCTGGCCATACTCAACATACACCCCGCGCTGCTGCCGTCCTTCCCCGGCCTGGACGGCCAGCACCAGGCCCTTGAACACGGCGTTAAAGTCTCCGGCTGCACGGTGCACTTCGTGGACGAGTACCTCGACCACGGCCCCATCATCGTCCAGCGCGCCGTGCCGGTGCTCGAAACCGACACCGTCGAGACCCTCTCCGCGCGTATCCTCGCTGAGGAGCACCAGGCTTACACCGATGTGATACGCATAGTGCTCTCGGGCAAGTGGCGCCTCGACGGCCGCCGCGTGGTCATTGAGCCCTGAGCTCGAAGGCCTCCATTTCGAAGCCCTCCCGCGCCGCCGCTTCCGCCAGGCGGCGGTCAAGACACACGAAACGCTCCCCGCGCGGCCGTTCCTCGCACCAGACCAGCGCGGCGGCGAGCTGCAAAGCGTCAGCCGCGCGCAGGGGATGGCGTTGGAGCAGCGCTTCGGCCAGCTCGCGGACTCGCTCATCGGGCGTGATCTCGGTCCACCACTGCCTAAGATCATCGAGGCGCCGGATCGTTTGTTCCCACTGCCGCTGACTCAGCTCGCCGGACCTCAGCAGACGACAGAACGCGCCCACCATTTCGACGGCCGTAGCCCACCACACCGTGATCGCCTTGCCCTTCACCGCGCCGCGGGCGGCAGCACTGGCAGGCTGCCTGGTGCACAATGGCACCAGAGCGCTGGCATCCCAAAAGGACTCAGTCTTCCCCACGCTCGGCATCCAAGGCGGCAAGCAGCTTCTCAAGTGGAACGTTAGGCGCCGGCAGGGCGAAGAAGGCGTCCCAATCCATGGGCTTCTTCGGCAGCCGGACCAGCCCCCGCGCGGCCAGCCGCAGCATCCTCTTGCTGTGGATCTGGCCCTCCCGCAGCGGTACCAGCTTGGCCACCGGCGTGTCGCGGTCCCGGATCAGGATCTCCTCGCCGCGGCGGACGCGCTTGAGGTAGGTGCTCAAGTGCCCACGCAACTGCGCGATGTTGACCGCTATCATCTCATGTACATTATGTACATAAGCCCCCCGGCCGACGCAAGCGGCGCTCGCGCAACCGGGAAACTGCTATCATTGACCACCAAGCGGATGACAGGGCACACCATCGCGCACTACGAGATCCTCGACAAGCTCGGCGAGGGCGGCATGGGCGTGGTCTACAAGGCCCGGGACACCCACCTGGACCGGTTCGTGGCCATCAAGGTGCTGCCGCCGGAGAAGGTCGCCGACCCCGAGCGCAAGCGGCGCTTCGTGCAGGAGGCCAAGGCGGCGAGCGCGCTGAACCATCCCAACATCGTCGTCATTCACGACATCTCGTCAGAGGCGGGCCGGGACTTCATCGTGATGGAGTACGTAGCCGGCAAGACGCTCGACGCGTTGATCCCCCGTAAAGGAATGCGGCTCGGCGAGGTGCTCAAGTGCGCCGTGCAGATTGCGGACGCGCTGGCGAAGGCTCACGCGGCGAGCATCATTCACCGCGACCTGAAGCCGGGCAATGTCATGGTCGACGAGCACGGCCTAGTCAAGGTGCTGGACTTCGGACTGGCGAAGCTGACTGAGGCACCCGTGGGGCAGGCGGTTTCGCCTGCCGAGATGCCGACGCGAACCGTCCAGCCGCAAACCGCGGAAGGCGCCATCGTCGGCACCGTTGGTTACATGTCACCCGAGCAGGCCCAGGGCAAGCCGGTGGATGCGCGCTCGGACATTTTCAGCTTCGGCTCGCTGCTCTACGAGATGGTGACCGGGCGGCGCGCTTTCCGCGGCGAGTCTAACATGTCCACCCTCGCGGCCATCATCAAGCAGGAACCTGAGCCGCTGGGGGTGGAGATCCCACGCGACCTGGAGAAGATCATCACCCGCTGCCTGCGTAAAGATCCGGCCCGGCGTTTGCAAACGATGGCTGACCTGAAGGTCGCCCTGGAAGAGCTGAAGGAGGAATCCGACTCGGGGAAGCTGGCGGGGGAACTGCCACCACGTCCTCGCCGCTATAGGTGGGCGGTGGCCGGGCTCGCGGCGCTGCTCGTCGTTGCCGCCGCGGCCCTCTGGTGGCATTTCCGCAAGCCGGTCCAAGAGCCGGAGCCGAAGGTGACGGTGTTCACCAGCTATCCCGGGCTCCAAGGCATGCCATCGTTTTCTCCCGAGGGTAACCAGGTCGCCTTTACCTGGCAAGGCGAAAAACAGGACAACACGGACATCTATGTGAAAGTGGTCGGAACGGAGACTGCGCTGCGCGTGACCACGCACCCCGCCAGGGACGACTACCCGGCGTGGGCTCCGGATGGCCGTTCGATCGCTTTCCTGCGGCAAACGTCGGAGCGAACCGCCGCGATCTACCGGATGGCTCCCCTGGGAGGCTCGGAACGCAAGATCGCAGATGTCGTCGTCTCTGGCCTTCCGTTCTCGGGAGGCGGCCTGTGCTGGAGCCGTGACGGGAAATGGATTCTCTCCTCCGACGCGGATTCCCCTGGGAAGCCGTCCTACATTGTCCTGGTTTCCAGCGAAACCGGCGAGAAGCGCAAGCTGACCGCTGGAGAAGGACTGGGCGAATTCCACCCCGCTCTTTCACCCGATAACCGCATGCTGGTTTTCGCGAGGGAACTGGCAGTGACGCAATCTACTCTGTTTGTTCTGCCCTTGGACACCGAGCTGAAGCCCACGGCTGCCGCGCGCCAGCTTCGCCCGGCGGGCCTTCGGAACTCGAACCCGGTTTGGACCGCGGATGGAAAGAGCCTCCTGTTCATTAGCACTGACTTGGGCTTGCCCAGCGGGCGTCTTTGGCGCATTTCCGCCTCCGGTGATTCGCCCCCCGCACCCGTGCCCCAGGCGGGTGAGGGAGCGATCATGCCGGCCGTCTCCCCACAAGGAAACCGGCTGGTGTTCTCGCGGCTGTTTGCCGACTCCAACATCTGGCGGATCGAGGCCTCGGGCCCGGGCGGCCCAGCCGGAGCGCCGCGGCAAGTAGTGGCTTCCACCCGAGCGGACTCGTGGCCGGCGTTCAGCCCGGATGGCCGGCGCATCGCCTTCGAGTCGAGTCGCTCGGGGGGGTTTGGCGTATGGTTGGCGAATGCGGATGGCTCCAATTCGCAGCCGCTCCACGTGGACCCAAATTACTTGAGCGAGGACCCAGCTTGGTCGCCGGATGGACGCACCATCGCGTTCGACGCCCGCAAAGACAAACAACTCCAGATCTATCTCATCAGCCCGGAAGGCGGAGCGCCTCGCCGCCTCACCAACCATCCCTCTGACAACTATGTGCCTTCGTGGTCGCGCGATGGCAAGTGGGTTTACTTCACTTCCAACCGCACTGGCCGGGAGGAGGTCTGGAAGGTGCCAGCGGCTGGCGGGGAGGCGGTTCAGCTCAGCCGGAACGGCGGCTGGACGGCGCAGGAGTCCCCTGACGGCAGGACCCTCTATTTCGACCGCGGGCCGGGGTCTCTGACGAGCCTGACCAGTTTGTGGAAGATACCCGTGGAGGGCGGCGAGGAGACCCAGGTGCTCGACTCGGTGGGCGCCCGGAACTGGGCTGTGGTGGACCAGGGAGTTTGGTTCCTCAACTGGACAAGCCCTGGCGATGCCGTTCTACAGTTCCGCGAATTCGCCAGCGGCAAGGTCACCAGGGTCGCGCCCATCAGCAAGCGGTTGGTGCCCGGCTTGGCCGTTTCCCCCGACGGCCGGACCATCCTCTACGCGCAGTACGACCAGCGCGGCAGCGAGTTGCTGCTGATGGAGAACTTCCGATGAGCACTAACCGTGCGGCTGGCCGCCATGCGGCGGAGGAGCGCCGATGATCGCCGGGAGCCTGTCTCACTACCAGATCCTCGCGAAGCTCGGGGAGGGCGGCATGGGCGTGGTCTACAAGGCGCGGGACACGCACCTTAGCCGCCGGCCGCCTGGAGGCCGAGATCGCCGTGGTCATCTCGAACCGCCCCGAGGCCCGTGGCCTGGAAATCGCCCGCGAGCGCGGCCTGAATGCCGTCTGCATTCCCTCGAAGGGTCTGGACCGCGAGGTCTACGATCGCATGGTGGTCGCCGAGCTGCGCAAGCATCAGGTGGATCTGGTGTGCCTGGCCGGCTTCATGCGCCTGCTCAGCGCCTGGTTCGTGCGTGAGTACAACCTGGCCATCCTCAACATCCACCCCGCGCTGCTGCCGGC
>VFZS01000374.1 GCA_016871095.1 Acidobacteriota bacterium | reverse complement strand
CCTCTTGCCTTCCCCCATCACGGTCCCACCTTCGGCGCCGGCGACAGCGCAGGCAGCTCGCAGCAGGCTTCGTCGCCGGCGTTCTTGGCCGTCTTCTGATACTCGAGCTCGTAGTTGATGATCTGCTGGAGGTTCGGCCAGGTGATCTGGCCGACGAGGCGGCGTCCGTTGACAAACAGCGTGGGCGTGGAGTTCAGGCCCAACGCCCTGGCGTCGGCGACGTTGCGGTCCACCTCGGCCTCGGTGGCCCGGGTGTCCAGGCAGCGCCCCAGCAGCAGTTGATCCAGCTCCTTGGTCCTGGCGTACTCCATCACCTTGGTCTTGAGGTTCTCGGGCGTGATCTCGGCCTGGTGCTCGAAGATCCAGTCCTGGAAATCCCAGAAGGCCGCCGGGTTCTGCCGGAACACGCACCGTCCGGCGATGGCGCCCATCTTGGCCCAGGGATGAATCTGCTCGAGGGGGAAATCCTTGAAGTATAGCCGCACCTGCGTGGGATAGGTCTTCAGCAGGTTGTCGCGGAGCACCTTGGCCTCTTCCTTGCACATGGGGCACTGGTAGTCGCTGAAGTGCACCAGCACCACCGGAGCGCCCGGGGTGCCCAGGCTGGGCTGGAACTGGGTCTTGAGCTTGTCCAGGTCAGGCTTGAAGGGGTTCTGCCGGATGTCGAACACCAGGGCCTTGAGGATCTTCTGGCCATCCTTGGATACCAGCAGGGTCTCATCGTGGCTGGCGCCGCCGGCGGAGGCGTGCAACTTCACGTCAAAGAAGCCCGGCAGGGCGGTCGAGGGCACGGGGTCGGAGATCCGGACCTGAATGGCCGGACCCCATACGTAGAGGTGCCGCACCCACGGTTCGAGAGCGGCCTTGTCCAGGGCAGACTTGCCCGCAGGCTGGGTAGCCGGCGGTTTCTTTACCGCCGCCTTCTTGGGCCCTGGCTGTGCGGCCAGGAACGCCACCGCGGGCCAGCGTCAGCGCCAGAACGACCTTTCGAGACAGTGGAATCATACGTTTACCCATCAGTCTACCGCACTGGGTTCGATCACATCACCGGGCCGATGCGCCAGGGCACGAACTCGCGGTGCCCCCAGCGCTCGCTGGCCGTCCGCTCGCCGGAAGCCACCCGCAACACCAGCTCGAAGATCTCGCGTCCCATCGCGGCGATGGTCCTGTCGCCATCGGCCACCAGCCCGGCGTTGCAGTCGAAGTTGTCCCGCATACGGGCGTAGCTCTGGCTGTTGCTGACCACCTTGATGACCGGCACGGTGGGGAAGCCAATGGCGCTGCCGCGGCCGGTGGTGAACACGACGACGTTGACTCCGCCGGCGGCCAGCCCGGCCAGCGACACCGGATCGTAGCCCGGCGTGTTCATGAACACCACGCCCCGCGCCGTGATAGGCTCGGCGAAGTCCACGGCATCCATCAGGGGTGAACTACCGGCCTTGGCCACGGCGCCGAGGGACTTCTCGAGGATGTTGGAGAGCCCGCCTTCCTTGTTTCCGGGCGAAGGGTTGGAGTCGAAGGAGTGGCCGAACAGGTTTAAGTAACACTTGTAGGAATCTATGTAACGCAATAATTTTTCAGCTACTTGCCGGTTGCGCGAGCGCGCCACCAGCAGGTGTTCGGCTCCGAAGACTTCCGGCGTCTCCGCCAGCACCGCCGTCCCCCCATGCCCTACCAGCAGGTCCGAGCATGCGCCCAGCGCCGGGTTGGCCGTGATGCCGGAGAAGGAATCCGATCCCCCGCAGTTCAAGCCCAGCACCAGCCTGGTCGCTGGGACGGTGGCACGCTCGGCGGCCGAGGCTGCCTCGATCAGCCGCATGATCTCGCGCTTGCCTGCCTCGACTGTGCCGCGGGTTCCCCCCCGCGCCTGGATGGTGAGGGGGATCACCGCCGGCAGCCCCAGGTACTGCTCGATCTGGTTCACCTCGCAGCCCAGCCCAACCAGCAGGGAGGCGGCCACGTTGGGGTGGCGCAGGATACCCTCCATGGTGCGGCGGAACAGCGCGGTGTCGGGCCCGATGGCGTGGCCGCAGCCGTCGGCGTGGGGGAAGGCCACCACCCCGTCGACGCTGCGCGGCAGGGTGGCTCCCTCGAAGCCGCGCGCGATTATCTCGGCCACGTGCGCGGCGCAGTTGCTGGCCGCCACCACGGCCACGAAGTTGCGCGTCCCGGCGCGGCCGTCGCCGCGGGGATAGCCCATGAAGAACGGTCCGCGCTGGGGCGGGTCGGGTAGGGGGATCTCCTCCTGTGGGAAGTGGTAGGCGGGGGGCGCTTCCTCGTAGTCCAGGTTGTGGGTGTGCACGTGCGAACCGGCTTCGATGTTGCGGGCGGCGCGGCCGATGCTCTCCCCGTAGCGGCGCACCCGCTCGCCCACCGGGATGTCGGCCAGGGCAACCTTGTGGCCGATGGGAACGGGTTCCCGGACGGTGACGGCGGCGCCGCCCAGGCTCAGGCTCTGTCCGGGGACCAGCGGCAGGCGGGCTACGGCCACGTTGTCGCTGGGGTGCAGCAGCAGGGCCGCGTTCTCCGGGGTGGGGGCGGGTTTGAGATCAACCAGGCTCATGTCAGCGCATCAGGGCGGTTTCGCAGATCTGCTCTCCCAGGTGCACCATCAGCTTGCGGCCGTGCGGGTGGAGCCAGATGCCCTCGCCGTCGCGGGGCGCCGGGATCTGGGCGGGGCCGTTGACCAGCACAACTTTGCGGCGCGTGACGGCCGCCGGGAGCAGCTTGCCGATGTGTATGTGCAGGTGGCACTGGGTGCGGACCTTGTCGCCGTTGTAGGCTAGGCCCCACTCATCGCCCCATAGCTCCTGGGCCTTCGTGATGGCGGCGGTCCACAGGCGGGTGCGCAGGGCGTGCGGCGCCTCGGCCAGGGTGTGGGGACCCCGGCCATGAATGCGGGGCAGCACCAGCCAGCGGTTGGGCTTGCGCGGGTTGTTGTCCTTCAGGTAGAAGATCTCGACGTCAGCGGGTTGTTGGTGGGCCTCGCGGCAGAGGCTGCAATTGCGGGCTTCCAGGGTTTCCGGCCGGTCGTGATCGCACTCGCAGAGTCCGGACTGGCCGGAGCAGGATGCGCCCAGAATCAGGGCCAGCAGCAGCGGCAGGAGTCGGGTCATTGTACTCTGAAGAGTGTCCTCTTGGTGGTCGGTGGCACGGCGCACAGTCCGCAACCTCCTGTTGGTGACGGCCACCCTCTATTGTCTCTTGTTTTTCGGCTTGACCGCGACCGGCCTGCTGGGACCGGACGAACCGCGCTACGCCGCCATCGGCCGCGAGATGGCTCGCTCGGGCGACTGGATCACGCCGCGGCTGTGGGGCGAGGCCTGGTTTGAGAAACCGGCGCTGCTCTACTGGATGACCGGCGTGGCGTTCCGCGCCGGGCTGGGCGAAGACCTGGCGCCGCGGCTGCCCGTGGCGCTGATGAGCGCGGCCTTCCTGCTGGCTTACGGTTGGCTGCTGCGGCGCGAATTCGGGTGGCGCCCGGCTTTCTTCGCCACGGCGGCGCTGGGAGCATCGGCAGGGTGGCTGGGCTTCAGTCATGTCGCGGTGACGGACTTGCCTCTGGCGGCGGCCTTTTCCGCGGCCATGCTGTTGTGGCTGCCCCTGGTGACGGACCGGCCGCTGGGGGCGGGTCGCGCCGCCGCGGCGGGCGCGCTGCTGGGCTTGGCCGTGCTGGCCAAGGGGCTGGTTCCGCTGGTGCTGGCGCTGCCGCTGGCGGTTGCGGCGCGCCGGCGTCTGAAGGAGTTGCTTCACCCGGCCGCCATCGCGGCGTTCCTGCTGGCAGCGGGGCCATGGTACCTGCTGTGCTGGAAGGCTAACGGCTGGACCTTCATCCAGGAGTTCTTCATCAAGCACCACGTGAGCCGGTTCTCGACCGAGGCTCTCCAGCACCCGCAGCCGTTCTGGTTCTTCCTGCCCGTGGTGCTGGTGGGGATGTTGCCCTGGACCCCCCTGGTGGCGCTGCTGTTCAATCGGCGTGTCTACCAGGATCCGCGGCGGCGATTCTTGCTGATGTGGGCGCTTTTCGGGCTGGTGTTCTTTTCGGCGTCGGTGAACAAGCTGCCGGGCTACCTGCTGCCGCTGATGCCGGCGCTGAGCGCGCTGGTGGGGCTGGCGGTGGCTGAGGCCCGCCGCGTGGGCGGAGTACTGGCCGCGTGCGCCCTGCTGGTGGCGCTGTTGCCGGTGGCGGGAGCGATCCTTCCGGGAGCGCTGCTGGAGGGTCTCAGAAGGTCCCAGGCGGTGCCGATCCAGTGGGCAGCCATGCTGCCGGCGATGGTGGCCGCGGCGCTGGCATGGCGGCTGGAAGCACGGCAACGGCGTGCTTGGGCAGTGGCGACAGTGCTGGGGGTGATGACCGCCGGGGCGGTGTGGCTCAAACTGACTGCCTTCCCCGCGGTGGACCGGGTCGCCTCAGCTCGCGCCTTCTGGCGGCAGGCAGCGCCCCAGGCGAAAGAGCTCTGCGTCGAGACTGCCAACCGGGGCTGGCGCTATGGGCTGAACTACTACTCCGTGGATCCGCTACCGGACTGCGCCGGGGCGCCAAGCGCGTTGCGCATCCGGCAGTCCGCCACCGGGGTGCGGCTGGAGCCGCCGGACGGAGCGGGGCAGCCCGCTACCTCTTCGTCTTCAGGGTCTTCTCGATCCTGGCCTTGAGCGATTTGGTTTCCTTGGTCTCGGGAACGTCCTTCAACAGCTCCTGCGCCTTCTTGCAGAAGAACTCGAGGCGATCCGGCCGGTCCAGGTGATCGCGCGCGAAGAACAGCGCCTGGTCATAGAGGGCGACCGCCAGCGCTCCGGCAAGCACCGGCCACTCCACCTGGACGGTGTCGCTCTTAAAGATTTGCTGGGCCTTGGCGGCGTCGTCCGGCGCGCCCACGGCGCGGCAGGCGGCCAGCAGAACGGCGCGCTCGATGACCCGCTTCTCGAGCAGCGCGACATCGGCCTCCGGCAGCAGGATGCCGCTGGAGACCCGCTTGGCCTGGGCGATCTCCGCGGCGCTGCCGGTGGGGAAACCGAAAGCCATCACCGCGGGCTTGCCCTTGCCGGTGGCCTCGAACTTCTGAAGAGTCTCGGCAAACTGCAAGGCCACTTGGCCGCCCTGCCTGCGATACGCATTCTCCTGGGTGCGGAAAGGAGTGGAGTTGGCGCGATTGGCAAAGGAACCGGCCTCCCAGGTCTCGGCGAGCTCCGAGTAGCCCACACTCATCCCGGCCAGCAGCACCAGGCGCCAGGGCATGGCCTGGGCGGTGTACTCGTTGTCCGTCTTGATGACCTCACCCAGGTTGTCGCTCACCTTGGAGTAGTCGCTGGCCGCCCAAGTGGTCTTGGCTGCGTTCCAGTGAAAGACGGGCGTGCCTACCTTGGGCTGCTCCGGAGCGGGAGTGCAGGATACAGCAATCAGACTCAGCGCTACGACGCAGGAAAGGAAAAAGAACGGTCTGCCAGTGGCCCTCATCAATTGCCTCCAGGGCAGTGTGTATCACAATTGGGCGCAGGATTCAAGGGGCAGGCGTCTTCAATCCGCCTTGTTGGGCTTGGCGGGGCGGATCTCGACCCGGCTGATCAGCGTGCGGGCCGGCATGCGCAGCACCGCCAGCACCACTTCGGCAATGTCCTCGGGGGTGGTCTTCCACTCCGCGGCCTGGGCGCGCGGGCGGAACTCGGTGTCCACGCTGCCCGGCATGATCTGGCAGACGCGCACGTCCTCATAGCGATGGTCCATCATCATGGCCTCGGTGAAGCCGTTCAGCCCGAACTTCGAGGCGTTGTA
>VFZS01000373.1 GCA_016871095.1 Acidobacteriota bacterium | reverse complement strand
TCATCTCCGAGAGCAACCTGCTTCAGATGCACACCCCGCAGATGGTCACCGGCGACGCTTTCCTGCGCTGGCCGGAGCTCGGCCACTCGGCCTACGGAATGGGCTGGGTGATCTCCACCTACCGCGGCTTCAAGATGGTGCAGCACGGCGGGGCCATCGACGGCTTCAACGCGCTGGTTGCCTTCCTGCCCCAGAAGGACCTTGGCGTCGTGATCCTGCTCAACCGGGGCGGCACGCCTCTACCGCAGGTCATCGCCTACAACGTCTTTGACCGCCTGCTGGGTCTGGAGCAGGTGGGCTGGAACCAGCGCTTCCTGGACGACCAGAAGAAGGGCGAGGCGGCGCGCGACGAGGCCAAGAAGAAGGGCTACACCGTGCGCCGCGAGGGCACCAAGCCGTCCCACGGGCTGGCCGAATACGCCGGCGACTACGAGCATCCCGGCTACGGCGTCGCCCGGGTCGAGACCGAGGGCGACGGGCTGAAGTTCACTTACAACCGCCTGACCACACCGCTGAAACACTTCCACTACGATGTGTTCCAGGCCCCCGAGGCCCCGCTGAATCCGCTCCAGCGCACCTTTGTCAACTTCGCCACCAACCTTCAGGGCGAGATCGTCAGCCTGACCGTCCCGCTCGAGCCCAACGTCAAGGAAATCGTGTTCCAGCGGCTCCCGCCCAAGGTGGATCGCAAGACGCTGGAGACCCTGGCCGGGCAGTACGAGATTACCGGCCCCCCGCTGACCGTGGCGCTGCACGAGGATGGCAAGCTGTACGTGGAGCCGCCCGGTCAGCCGCCCCGCGAGCTGGTCCCGGTCCGCGGGCTGTTGTTCAACCTACAAGGCATCACCGGGGCGAGCGTGGAATTCCGCAAGGACGCCGCCGGCGCCGTCACCGAGATGGTGCTCCACCAGGGCGGCAGCGCGGTGGTGGCCAAGCGGAGGTAGGGACTGGCGTGCAGTGCTACCCCAGAACCCCCGCCAGGCGGTGGGCCAGGAACGCTCCGCCATAGGCCAGCGCGCCGATGCAGGTGAACTGGAGCAGCGGCCACTTCCAGCTTCCCGTCTCCCGGCGCACCACGCCCACCGTGGTCAGGCAGGGCATGGCCAGAGCGAAGAACACCAGCAGGGCCACCGCGCCGCTGGGTGTGAGGTCCATGCGCAGGGCCTCCCTGAGGCCCAGGGCGCGGGCTTCCGGATCGATTCCGTGAAGGGCGCCGAGCGTCCCTACGATGGCTTCCTTGGCCGCCAGCGAGGTGATCAGCCCCACCCCGATCTCCCAGTTGAAGCCCAGCGGCTGAACCGCCGGCTCGATCAGCCGCCCCAGCGTGCCCACGAAGCTGCGCTCGATGGGCGGCTGTCGGCCGTCCTCCAGGGGCAGGTGCGCCAGCAGCCACATCAGGATGGCGATGGCCAGGATGACCGTCCCGGCGCGCCACAGAAAGACCTTCCCGCGGTCCAGCAGCCGCGCGCCCAGCGCGCGCAGCGTGGGCCTGCGGTAGGGCGGCATCTCCAGCACGAACGGCGTCGGGTCGCTCTTGAGCACCGAGGACTTCAGCAGCCAGGCCGTCCCCAGGGCCGCCACGAAGCCCAGCAGGTACAGCCCCAGCATGGCCGCGGCGCGCGTGCCCAGCAGCGGGCCCAGCACGGGCCGCTCCTCCAGGAACGCCGCGATCACCAGCGTGTACACCGGCAGCCGCGCCGTGCAGGTCATCAGCGGCGCGATCAGGATGGTGGCGATGCGGTCCCGCCGGTTCTCGATGGTGCGCGTGGCCAGAATCGCCGGCGTGGCGCAGGCGTGCGCCGAAAGCAGCGGGATGAACGACTTGCCTTGCAGCCCGATGCGCGCCATGGTGCGGTCGGCGATCAGCGCCGCGCGCGCCAGGTAGCCCGAGTCCTCCAACACTCCCAGGAACGCGAACAGCAGCAGGATCTGCGGCAGGAACACCACCACCGACCCGGCCCCGCTCCAGGCCCCTTCCACCAGCAGCGCCCGCCACCAGCTCTCCGGCAGCCCCGCCTCCAGCCGCGCGCCCGACCACGTCACCAGGGCCTGCATCGCGTTGCTCAGGGGCTTGGACCACTGGAACAGCGCCTGGAAGACGGCCACCACCACCACCCCCAGGATCAGCGCGCCCCACCAGGGGTGCAGGAACACGCTGTCCAGACGGTGCGTCCACACCGACGGCCCCGGCGCCTGGTAAGCGGCGCGCTGGCCCACCCGCACGGCCCAAGCCCGGCAGCGCGGCACGTCGTAGAGCACCGGCAGCTCCGTCGGGGCCGGCGCCACTCCGCACTGCCGCAGAAAACCGCGCACCGCCTCCAGCCCTTCGCCGCGGGCCGCGCTCACCAGCGCCACCGGCGCTCCCAGCTCGACCGCCAGGGCTTGCGTGTCCACCGTGCCGCCCCGCTGGCGCAACTCATCGGCCATGTTCAACACCACCATGACGGGCAGGCCCAGCCCCAGCACGGGCGCGGCCATGGTGAGGTGGCGGGCCAGGTGGGTCGAGTCCAGCACCAGCAGGACCGCGTCCGGGCGCGGGCAATCGCGCATCTCGCCGGTGAGCACGTCGCGCGCCACCTGCTCGTCCTCGGAGCGGGGCGTCATGCTGTAGAGGCCAGGCAGGTCGATGAACACCACCTCGGGACCGCCGTTGACGCGGGCTCTTCCGAGGCGCTGCTCGACGGTGACGCCGGGGTAGTTGGCCACCTTCTGGCGCAGCCCGGTCAGGCGGTTGAACAGGGTGGACTTGCCGCAGTTGGGCGGACCGACGATGGCCACCGTGCGGGGCGCGCCCGCCGTGGCCTTAGCTGCAACCAGGTTGCAGTCGCCGCAACCGTTCATGCCGCCGGCTCGGGCGTGGGCGGAACGCGCGGGCGCAGCCTCAGTCCGGCCGCGGTCTCGCGGCGCAGGGCCACCTCGGCGCCGTCCACGCGGAACACCCGGGGATCGCCGCCGGGCGCGCTCCTGGCCGCAACCACCGCGTGGCCGGGCAGGAAACCGAGTTCCATCAGCCGGCGGGCCGTCGCCTCCGGCAGCTCCAGCCGGTCCAGAATGCCCTGCTCGCCCTCGCCCAACTCCGCCAAACTCACCGGCAGAACTCCTTATTGAAACTCAGTTGCAGCCATCCTCAGTATACGGCGGAAGCCCCCCGGTTTGTCAACCGCCGCGGCAAGTCTTAGCAGGGCCAGCACTTGCCGGTCAATTGCCAGCCCGCCCTGCGGTGGGCTACATTGAGAGCATACGCCCTTGGGAGGGTCCCTATGCAGCAACCGCCACTGGAAGACCGCGTGTATGCACCTCAACCCGCTTTTTCCCGTCGCGCTCACGTTCCGGACATGAGTGCCTACCAAGCCCTGTATGAACAAGCCCACCAACACCCGGAGGAGTTCTGGAGCGGGCTGGCCGAGCGTGAACTGGACTGGTTCGAGAAATGGTCCCAGGTGTACCGCTGGGAGCCGCCGCGGGCCGAGTGGTTCGTGGGAGGCAAGCTCAACGCCGCATACAACTGCCTGGATCGCCACGTGGCGGCCGGGCGCGGCGACAAGCCGGCGTTCATCTGGGAGGGCGAGCCGGGCGACCAGCGGGTACTCTCCTACCGGGAGTTACACCGCCTGGTCTGCCGCTTCTCCCATGTGCTTCGCGCCCGCGGTTTCAAGGCCGGCGAGCGGGCCATCATCTACATGCCCATGGTGCCCGAACTGCCAGTGGCCATGCTGGCCTGCGCCCGCCTGGGGATCATCCACAGCGTGGTCTTCGGCGGCTTCTCGGCGGAGGCCCTGAAGGCCCGCATACAGGACCTGGAGGCCAACCTGGTGATCACCGCGGATGGAGGCTGGCGCCGGGGCAAGGAGATCAGGCTGAAGGAAGCCGCCGACGAAGCGCTGCAAGATTGTCCCAGTGTCCGCGAGGTCGTCGTCTATCGGCGCACCGGCTCACCCATCGCCATGCAGTCTGGCCGGGACTTGTGGTGGCACGAGTTGGATCGGGACGCCGCCGAGGACTGCCCCGCCGAGCCGCTGGACGCCGAGTCGCCGCTATACGTACTGTATACCTCAGGCACTACCGGCCAGCCCAAAGGCATACTGCACACCACCGCGGGGTACCTCCTCCAGTGCGTGATGACCATGAAATGGGTGTTCGATGTGCGTGACGAGGACATCTACTGGTGCACGGCCGATGCCGGCTGGGTCACCGGCCACAGCTATGTGGTGTATGGGCCGCTGGCCGCCGGCGCCACTTCGCTGATCTATGAAGGCGCGCCCGACTACCCCGCCTTCGATCGCTGGTGGCGCATCGTCGAGAAGTATCGCGTCAACATCTTCTACACTTCCCCGACCGCCATCCGCGCCTTGTTGCGTCAGGGAGACCAGTGGCCGGCGGGCTGTGATCTGTCCAGCTTGCGGCTGCTGGGATCGGTGGGCGAGCCTATCAACCCGGCGGCCTGGGAGTGGTACTACCGGGTGATCGGCGGGGAGCGCTGTCCCATCGTGGATACGTGGTGGCAGACGGAGACGGGGGCCATCATGATCGCGCCGCTGCCAGGGGCGACTCCGCTGAAACCGGGCCGCGCCTCCTTCCCGCTGCCCGGCGTGCAGGCGGAGGTGGTGGACTTCCGGGGCCGGCCGGTCGAGACCGGCCAGGACGGTTTCCTGGTGATCCAGCGCCCCTGGCCGTCCATGCTGCGCACCATCTGGCGCGACCCGCGGCGCTTCGAAGATCAGTACTGGAGGCGTATTCCTGGAGCATACTTCACGGGCGACGCGGCGCGCCGGGACGCGGACGGGTACTTCACCATCCTGGGCCGGGTGGACGACGTCATGAACGTCAGCGGTCACCGGCTGTCCACCATGGAGATTGAATCCGCCCTGGTCAAGCACCCGGCGGTGGCCGAGGCAGCGGTAGTAGGCCGGCCCGACGAGATCACCGGACAGGCGGTGTGCGCCTTCGTTACCGTGAAGACCGGACAGTCCGACTACCACGCGCTGGCGGAGGAGCTGCGGCGCTGGGTGGCCCACGAAATCGGCAGCTTCGCCAAGCCTGCGGAGATCCGCTTCGCCGAGGCGCTGCCCAAGACCCGCAGCGGCAAGATCATGCGCCGCCTGCTGCGTGAGCTGGTCACCTCCCACGTCGTTACCGGCGACGTCACCACGCTGGAGGACATGGCGGTGATCGCCCGGCTGGCGGCGCGGCGTGACGACGAGTAGAGCGCCCCGCGCGGCAGCCGCCGTGCTACAATCATCGCCGTGCTGCCGGTAGCCAGCCCGCAGAGCTTCTCACGCCGCCAGGTGCGCCGCCTGCTGGGGATTCGCGAGAATCAGCTCAAGAGCTGGGAACAGAAGGGGTTTGTCCCCGCTTTGGAGGTCTTCGCCTGGCAGGATCTAGTCGCGCTGCGCTCGCTCCAGGCCCTGCGCCGCGACCGCGTCCCGCCGGAGCGCATCGGGCAGGCGCTAAGGGCCCTGCGCCGCAAGCTGGCCGAGGTGCAGAACCCCCTGCGGGAGCTGAGACTGGTGGCCGAGGGCCGTCACATCGTGGTGCTGGTGGATGGCCAGCGCATGGAGCCGGTCTCCGGCCAATTGCTGCTGGATTTCGGCGCCGACGAGATCTGCCGGCTGCTGGCCTTCCCCGGCCGACGGTCCCCGCGCGAACGGGCCGGGCGCGGCCGTGAGGCCGAGTCCTGGTTCCAGAAGGGCCTCGAGATGGAGCAGGCCGGCGCTCCCTTCGAGCAGATCATCCAGGCCTACCAGCACGCCGTGGAACTGGACCCGGCCTCCGTGGGCGCCCTGGTCAATCTG
>VFZS01000372.1 GCA_016871095.1 Acidobacteriota bacterium | reverse complement strand
CCAGATCGGACCAACCCGGATTGAGCTTCGTCGAGCCGAGAACCGGTTCGCTGGGCAAGGAGATTCCCATCTTGGCGGCATACCGCTTGTACGCGCCCACGGTGACCTCGGTCTGTCCCAGCCAGAAGCCGCGGGTGAGGCGGACTCTCCGCGCAGGCTTCTCGTCGTCGGAGCACTCCTGGTCGCCGGGCGAACAAACCATCTGAAACTCGCCCGGCGGGATCCACACGTAGGTCTGCCCGTCATTGGGATTGATGCGCACCGTGCCAGCGCGAAGCACGACTTCCGCTGGCTTCGCAGGCGCAGGGGGCGTTTCGGGAGCCCTCTTCACCGTTTCCGGTCCCCACGTGATCTGGTGTCCGCGCAGGTAGAGCTCGACAGCCGCGGCTGGAACCGCCTTGCCAAACGCACCTTCCCGGCCAAATACCAAACCAACGGCCCGGTCTTCGAGTAGAACCGGTCCCCCGGAAAAGCCCTCTTCGGTCACCGGCGTCAGGTAGAAATCTCGCCCTTTGATGGACGCCACGGTCGCCCGCAGTACGGTGAAAGCCCCGATGGTGGCCGGAAAGCCTGCCACCCTGACGGTGGTGTCCGGCGTGAGCGTCAAGCCCGCTTCAGGTTCGATCGCGTGCACGCCAGCAGGGGGATTCTGCACTTGCAGTAAGGCTAGTGCACGCGGATCGGTTCCTTCCTCCGCATTGCGCACCTGAGCCGGGTACGGTTTCCTGTCCGGGTCCACGACGAAAACCACGGAGGGGCTGGGATCCCCCGCCACGACGTGCGCCAAGGTCACGAGGTAGGCACGCCCAGCCCGGAGGGAAACCACAAAGCCGGTACCGGGGCTCTTGTCTTTCGCGATTACCTGCGCGACTCCCGCCTGCCACGCCGGCGCCTCGCTCCACAGAGACTCCACGGCACACAGCAGCCCCACCACCAGCATCACCCAGGCCGGTCTATGCAGAAGGCGACGCATTATCGACCTTCATTGTATTCCAGGCTCATTGGCATTAGCGGTGCAATTCCCGGAAGAACCCTCGCACCGCCAGAAGGGTCGGAACCAACCAGACCAGAACAGTGAACAGCGTCACCAGCGCGCGGTTTCTCCACAGAATGTCGAACTGCGTGAGCCGAAGGTCCCGGATAGAGCCTTTAGGCCCGCCCGACAGTCTGCCCGCCACCCCACGGAATAGTAGCCGAAGACCCCCTTCGCGCTCCAGCAGTTCGACTTTCCGAAGGAGGAAATCGCGCAGGTCGCCGAGGACCAGGAAATCGTTTCGGTTCAACTGAACAGGCTCGATGCCCGGGTAATCGACATACCGGACTGTTCCGGGTCCGGTGAGCGCGCTCACCGGCTGGCCGGTTGGTCCCTGATCAAGGAACTCAACTTGCTCCACGGCGAAATCCCTGGCGAGAACCGGCTTCTGCCGGCCAGGCAGGTACACAACGGCCAACCACACGCCGGATTCGCTGGAAGAGAATTCCAGCAAACGACTGTTCTGCCGCGGGCGGACACGCAACGTGACGGACTGGCCCTGCTGCGGCCAGGGAGCGCCATCCCTGATGCAATAGTCGGCCACCAGCCAGGACTCCCCTGGCAGCGAGAAGGCGCCCGTTTGCCCCTGCCCCGGCAGTCTGACCGCGAGACTCCCCGGCTCGGGCGATTCGAGGGTAACATCGCGACGTCCGGCAAAGATTCGGTCCAAGACGAGCGAGCCGCCGGACTTCGCCGCCGGTCGAATGGTCAGCGTAGCCGCAGTTCCTCCGGCCGGCCGCAGGATGAGGGACTGCCCGGCAGGCAAGACGGTCCAAGCATCGTCCGGATAGGTGTCCCGCTCGAGATCGTACTTGGCCGGATCGGCGATCCAGACCGCCGCCGGCGAGAGCCGCAGCTCTTCAAACCCGCGCAGCGATACTGACCGCACCTCTGCGGAATCCAGCAGCACCTGCGGATCCGGGCCATGCGTCCTCAGCTCCGTGCGCCTGACGGATACGTCAATCTCCACGGCAGTCGGCACGCGCCAGCGGATCAGCCCAAGGACCAGTAAGGCCACCACTGCCGAAGGCAGCACAATCCAGGCCAGCGAGATCAGGCGTGCACGGGCTGGTGAATCCCACCACCGGTTCATACTAGTTCCCAAACCGGCGAACGTGGTAGAAGCCTACCCTCGCGTCAACCGGCGCGTTGCTGGAGAGAACATAGCCGCTGACTGCGATGCGATACCACCCGTCCGGCCATTCCTTGGCCTTCCACCGAATGGGGTGCGGCTGGCCCGCCAGCACGCTGGGAAAGAGCTGGCTTTCGAGCGGCTTGCCCTGGCCCTCGGCGAACACCTCGAAGCGCAGCCGCATCCGGGCATCGGGCCTGAAGACAAAGCAATAACCTTCCACGGACTGAGGCGGGCGCGAATGATAGAGCGCCACCGGCGCGACGCGTTCCACTTTCGCCGGCGTCGAACTGCCGAGCCGCACGACCGCGCCCAGATCGGCGAGGATGAGCGGGGCACCCTGCCTCCAGTTCAAGGAACGTATCACGGTGGCAGTTGGCCACCCGAATCGGTTCTGTTTCCCCGCCTGCCAGCCCGATTCCGGCTGGACCTGGTCGAGCCAATAGAAATAGCGCGCCTCGACCTCCCGGATGGTGAGATAGACAGGCTCCTGCTTCGCAAGATAGAACATAGCCTGAAACGCCGGTGGGAGGCCCTTGTAAGGCTCATGGTACTCCACCAGCGCCGAGATCAGATCGAGGCTGGGACCGGTAGATGGGGCCGTTCGAATCCCTTCGCTGTAACGGCCGCGGCTCTGGTAGGTCAGGCCGGCCTGCGACTGAGCGAGGACCGGCGGAGGCGGCCAAGCCAGCAACAGCCACGCCAAGGCGAACGTTGCCGTCATCCTCTGGCGCATGTTCATCCCCGCTCATTTTAACCGAAAACGAGCCCACCTCTATAGCTGCCGGCGGAGCCAGCCGGGGGGCTGGCTCGCGGGTCTGGGGACCCGCCCCACCTCAGGCTCTCGCAGGGCGGCTGGCCGCGTTCGGCCCGCTGGCCAAATCAGTTGTTGCAGATGGATTACGGTCTGGTAGTATGACATAGGAGCCGCACTCTCATGAGGATAACCGCAATTGGCTTGTCCCTGGGGATGGTCGCCTTCCTGATCCTCCTCGGCTGTTCCTCCAACCATCCGTCCACGGCGCCGAAGGTGGTGCACCGCATGGGCGAGGCGGTCACCGCCGGCCCCTTGATCTACACCATCGCCGAGACGCAGTGGCGTACTCAACTGGGCGAAGGCGCCACGGCGCGGGTGCCTCAGCACCGCTTCCTGCTGATCCGGCTGAGTGTGACCAACAGCGGGGCCAGCAGCTCGGCGGTGCCGGCCATGGCGCTGGTGGACGGGCAAGGCCAGGACCACCTGGAACTGACTGACGGGCAGGGGGTGCAGGAATGGCTAGGCTACCTGCGGACTGTCAACCCGGCCGAGACAGACCGTGGGTGGGTGGTTTTCGACGTGCCCATGGCGGCCTACCGGCTGCGCGTGTCCGAGGACGCCGAGCCCGGCCCGGGCAGGACCGCGCTGATCGAAATCCCGCTCCGGGTGGGGTCCGACCTGCCCGGCGTGCCGCAGTAGAGGAAGGCGGCAGCTTCCGGGAGGCGCCTCGATGATCGGAGTGCTGTGGGCCGCGCTGCTGGCCGCAACGACGGCTCCGGCGCCCCCGCTGGCGATCATCAAGGCGGCGCTGCACCAGTACGAGGACGGCCCCGCGCTGTCGCCCGACTACGCATTCGCCCCCGGGGAAATGGTGTTCTTCGACTTCCAGGTGCAGGGCTATAAAGTGTCGCCGGAGCAGCGGCTGGAATTGGAGTGCCGCATCGAGGCGGTGGACGCGGAGGGGACGCTGCTGGCGGAGCCTTTCCGGCAAGAGATCAAGGCGGAGCTGCTGCCGGAAGACAAAGACTGGCTGCCCAAGGTGCGTCACAGCGTGCCGGCGCCGCCGCTGGGCGACCCGGGCGTCTTCCGCATTCATGTCCTGGTGCGGGACCTGCTGGCCGAGGTGGAAACCCGGCTGGAGATTCCTTTTCGAACCAGCGGACGCCAGGTAGCCCCCAGCGACACCCTGGCGGTGCGCAACTTCCGCTTCCTGCGCTCCGAGGAGGACCGCTATCCCCTGCCGGTGGCCGCCTACCGTCCGGGTGACGCGGTGTGGGCGCGCTTCGAGATCCGCGGTTACAAGTACGCCGAGAAGAACCAGGTGCACGTGGAGTACGGCCTGGAAGTGCTGGGGCCCGGCGGGCAGAGCCTGTACCAGGAGCCGCAAGCCGCCGTCGAGCAGAGCAGCTCCTTCTACCCCAAGCGCTACCTGCCCGGCAGTCTCAGCCTGAACCTCCAGGCCAACGCCCGCGCGGGTGAGTACACCATCGTGCTGCGGCTCCGCGACCTGATCGGCGGACAGGAGAGCGAGAGCCGGCACGGGTTCAAGATTGAGTGAGGCGGCGCGGGTTCCCGGCAGGGGAGCCGGCCAGGGGACCGGCTGGCAGGCCGGAGGCCTACCCTACTTGGCCGGGGCGCGCTTCACGTACTTGTCAAACCAGGCGATCATCTCGTGGAGCGTGTGTTCCACCGACTCCCGCGCCTGGTAGCCGTGCGATTCGTGCGGCAGCATCACCAGCCGCACCGTGCCCCCGTGTCCGCGCAGCGCGTGGTACATGCGCTCGGACTGTATGGGAAAGGTCCCCGAGTTGTTGTCCGCTTCGCCGTGAATCAGCAGGATCGGCTCCTTGAGCTGGTTGGCGTGCAGGAAGGGCGACATCTTCAAGTACAACTCGGGCGCCTGCCACAGGGTGCGGCGCTCGGCCTGGAATCCGAACGGGGTGAGGGTGCGGTTGTAGGCGCCGCTGCGCGCGATGCCGGCGCGGAACAGGTCGCAGTGCGCCAACAGGTTGGCGGTCATGAAGGCCCCGTAGCTGTGGCCGCCCACTCCGACGCGCGCCGGGTCAGTCACGCCCATCTCGACGGCCTTGTCGATGGCCGCCTTGGCGCTGGCGACAATCTGCTCGACGTAGGTGTTGTTGGCGGTCTCGGGATCGCCCACCACGGGCATGGTGGCGCTGTCCAGGATGGCGTAACCCTCGAGCAGGAAGAACAGGTGCGAAGTCGAGCCGATGTTGGTGAACCGCTGCGCGGAGCCCGCCACCTGGCCGGCCGTGCCCGGGTCGCTGTACTCGAGCGGATAGGCCCACACCACCGTGGGCAGCCGGGCGCCCTCCTGGTATCCGGGGGGCAGGTACAGGGTGAAGGAGAGCTGCACGCCGTCGGCCCGTTTGTAGGTGACCAGTTGCTTCCTGATCCCGCGCAACTGCGGCGCCGGATCGGGGAACCTGGTAAGGGCCCGCGGGCCGGCGGAACCCGCCGCTCGCACGAAGTAGTTGGGCGGATCGGTGGGCGACTCACGGCGGGTGACGAACCGCGTCCCGTCGTCGCTGAGCAGGCCCACGAAAACCTCGTAGCTGGAGGCGTCGCAGCGGAACAGGCGCTCGGTCTGAAGGGTGCTCAGATTCAGCCGGTCAAGGAAGGGCCGGTCGCCCTGGGGCGTGGCGCCATCACCGGCGAGGAAAACCGAGTCGCCATGCTGGAGCACCACGCGGTGGCCGCTGGGGAGGGTTCGGGATACGGGCGAGCCAGGATCCTTGTAGCGCTCACGGGTACCCAAGCTCCACAGCAGGCGAGGCATCGCTGAGGGCTGGCCGGTTTGGAGGAGAAAGGTGCGCCGCCAGCGCTTGTCGCGATCGTTGTCGGTCAGGGTGACCAGAT
>VFZS01000371.1 GCA_016871095.1 Acidobacteriota bacterium | reverse complement strand
GCCGACGACTTCGCCGCGATCGCCGAGGCCGGCGCCTTCCTCCGCCAGCGCCGGTAGCGCTGTTCACCGCCCCTTCAGCCAGCGCTGGATGTCGGGGAAGAGGAGCTCGCGGATCTCGGGGCGGTCCAGGTCGGAGGCCAGCACCAGCGTGGCGCCGCTATCGAGGTGCTTCGCCGGCTGCTGGCCGCGCAGGTGCAGCCCCACCGCACGCGCCGATTCGTAGCCCATCTTGAAGGGGTTCTGCACCACCAGCGAATCGATCCAGCCGGCGCGCAGGTCCTCGACCAGCGCCTCGGAGGCGTCCATGGCCACCAGCTTCACCTGGCGCGCGCGGCGGCTCTTGAGCGCCTGCACGGTTCCCGAAGTGGAGGATTCGTTGTCGGCGTACAGCCCCGCCAGGTCCGGGTGCGCGGTGAGCAGATTCTCGGTTGCGGCCATGGCTTTGGCGCGGTTGGCCTGGCCGAACTGAAGCCCCACGATGTTGATGCCGGGGAAGAGCTTGCGGATCTCGTCCTGAAAGCCGTCCTCGCGCTGCATGGTCGAGGCGCTGCCGGGCATGAAGCCGATGATGCCCACCTTGCCCTTGCCGCCCAGGATCTGGCCCAGCCGCCGCGCCGCCATGCGCCCGGCCTCGGTGTTGTCGGTGGCCACGTAGGAGATGCGCTGGTCGGTGTCCACCTCGGAGTCGAACACCGCCACGGGAATGCTCTCCCGGCTCGCGCGCTCGATTACGGCGATGAGCGCCTGGCGGTCCACCGGGGCCACCACGATGCCGGCCAGGCGGCGGTTGACCATGGATTCGAGAATCTCGATCTGGCGGCTGGCGTCGATCTCGAGCGCCGGCGCGTTCCACTCGACCTCAAAGCCGAATTCCTGCGCCGCCTTGAGAGCTCCGGCATAGACGGTCTGCCAGAAGATATGGTTCGCGCCTTTGGGAACCACGCCCACCACCAGGCGCTGCTTGCGGCGGCAGCCGCCGGCGCCCAACAGGGCCAGAAGGGAGAGGACGATGACTAAGCGCCGCATCCAAGGCTATTCTACTGTAGATGCCCGAGCTGCCCGAAGTCGAGACCGTCCGCCGCGCACTGGAGCCGCACGTCGCCGGGCGCCGCATCCGGCGGGCGGAGTTTTACGAGCGGCGTGTGCTGCGCGGCGACCCGGAGGAGACCGCCGCCCGCCTGCACGGGCAGCGCATCCGCGCGGTGGGCCGCCGGGCCAAGCACCTGCTGGTGGAGCTGGAGAGCGGCCTGGTGCTGGCCGTGCATCTGGGCATGACCGGAGTGCTGGCCTGGGGCGGCCGGCGCGGGCCGCATACGCGCGCGCTGTTGGTGCTGGACCGCGGGCGGGTGGTGTTCGACGATCCCCGCATGTTCGGGCGCATCGAGCTATGCGAAGTTCTGCCGGAGCGCATAGCGCGGCTTGGTCCGGAGCCGCTCGAGATCGCGGCGGCCGACTTCGTGCGGCGGCTGCGCGCGCGCCGCGGCGCCGTCAAGCCGCTGCTGCTCAACCAGGCGTTCCTCGGCGGGCTGGGCAACATCTACGCCGACGAAGCGCTTTTCCGGGCGGGTATCCACCCCAAGGCCCTTGCGTCGCGTATAAGCCCGGTGCGCGCGCTGCGTCTGTTCCAGGCCATTCGCAGGATTCTGCGCGCGGCCATCGCCAGCGGGGGCACGACCGTCTCCGACTATCTGGATGCGGAGGGCCGCCCGGGCAGCTTCCAGTTTCAGCTCCGGGCCTACGGAAGGACCGGTGAGCCTTGTCCGCGCTGCCACGCGCCCATACGGCGCATTGTCATCGGCCAGCGGAGCACGCACTTCTGCGCGCGCTGTCAAAGACGCTAACCCACACGCGCCACCGCGTCCGCGACCGCCGCCACCGCGCGCATGGCGGCCACGTCGTGCACGCGCACCAGGTGCGCCCCGCCCAGGATGGCGGCGGTGACTCCGGCCGCGGTGGCGAACTCGGTCTCCCGCTCGGTGGGCTGCGCCAGAAACGATTTGCGGGACGGCCCCGCCATCACTGGCAGGTCCAGCCGCACCAGCGCGCCCAGGCGCGCCAGGATCTCGGAGTTCTGCTCGCCGCGCTTTCCAAAGCCCAGGCCCGGATCGACCACCACGCGCGCGCGGTCCAGCCCTGCGCCCCGGGCCCGGTGCGCCGAGGCCTCCAGATCGTGCAGGATGGCGCCCATCACGTCGGGGAGCGGCGGCAGCTTGGCCCAGGTCTCCGGCGTGCCGCGCAGGTGATTGAGGATCAGCCCGGCGTCGTGCTGCGAGACCACTTGCGCCAGCTTGGGGTCGAAGGTCAGCCCCGAGGGCTCGTTGATGATCTCGGCGCCCAGCTCCAGCGCGTTGGCCGCCACCCCGGACTTGTACGTGTTTACCGAGATGGGCACGGCCAGCTTCTCGCGCAGGCGCTTGAGCACCGGCATCAGGCGGCGCTTCTCTTCAGCTTCCGAGATGGGCTTCGATCCGGGGTCGGTGGACTCGGCCGCGATGTCGATGATGTCGGCGCCCTGCTCTTCCAGCTCCAGGGCGCGGGCGAAGGCACGGTCGGGGTCGGAGAATGAATCCGGCGTGACGTCGAGGATGGCGACCAGCAGAGTGTGGTCGCCGAGCTGGATCTCGCGACTCTTCAGCTTCCAGAGGTAGCGTTTACGGGGCATCGGCTAACCATACTCGAAGCCGGCGATGGCGTAAACCGCCGAGTCATCATGGCGGAAAAGCGCCGCCCCAGGCGACCCCCGCAGGGCCATCCGCACCAGCCTGCGGCGGGGCTCGAAGCCGAACTCCTGCGCCAGGCGGAGCGCCTCCGGCTGCCCGGGCAACAGGTCCCAGAAGATGCTCTCGCCGGGATGCCGCGCCAGAAACCATTCCAGCAGCCTGCGCGCCGCCTCCGCCGAGCGGGCCACGCACGGCCCGAAATACGTCGCCTTGGTCCCCGGGCGGCCCATGGCGTATCCTTCGCCCGGGACCGCCGCCGATTCCACCGCCAGCGGGCGCAGGATGTTCGTGCGGTCCGCACCGAAGGCCGCCGCGTCGAGTTGCGCGAAATCCTCGAGGCGCCACGCCGGAAGATCCACCGGCGGGCGGCTCTCAACCTTCGGCAGGCACCAGCGTTCGACGAGCGCCTCATCCTCGAAGCCCAGCCGGGCGTAGAGCGGGCGGCCCATATCCGTCGCATCGAGCTTGACCCACTCGACGCCCCGGCGGGTGAGGAACTCGAGCGTATGGTCCATCAGCCGCCGGGCGAAGCCGCGCCCGCGATACTCCGGCGCGGTGAGCACCATGCCGATCCAGGCCAGTGCGCTAGAAACCGAGCCGCGACCGTCAGGGAGCGGTTGCGCTCGCGGGAAGCACACTCCCGCCGCGCTGGCCACCAGCGCGCCGTCGCAGTTTATGCCGAAGCAACCCTCGGGCTCCGCCGCCAGCAGGTTCACCCAGTCCTGTTCGGTCTGGTTCCATCCGGCGGCCTCCTTGAGGCGCATGGCGGCCGGGATGTCGGCCGCAGTCAGCAGGTGGATCACAGTGTCACTCTCCTCCAGTGCCGTCCGGCCTGGATCAACAGCTCGCCGGGGGGATCCCCCAGCAGCGGCTCGGTCACTCTGCACCCGTTGACCTCGACCGCTCCGGCCCTCAACTTTCGCACCGCGTCGCTGACCGAATCGGCCAGCCCGATGCGAGCCAGCAGCTTGTCCACGCGGATGCCGCCCGGGTGGCGCGCCTCTTCGGGCAGCGCCACGGTCTCGATGTCGGCGGGGGCCTGGCCGCGGCGCACCACGCGGGTGAACTCCTCGCCGGCGCGCTCGGCCTCGGCGCGCGAGTGGAACTCGGCCACGATCCGCCGCGCCAGGTCCATCTTGGCGTCCATGGGATGCAGGTCGCCGGCTTCCAGGCGCTGCCGCAGCAGGTCGATCTCCGGCAGGCTCAGGTCGGTGAGCAGCTCGAAGTAGGCGAGCATCAGCTCGTCGCTGATAGACATCAGCTTGGCGAACATCACCTCGGGCGGCTCGGTGATGCCCACGTAGTTGCCCAGCGACTTGGACATCTTGTTCTTGCCGTCCAGCCCCACCAGCAGCGGCGTGGTGGCCACTATCTGGGGCGGCTGCCCGTAGTCCCGCTGGATCTCGCGGCCCACCAGCAGGTTGAACTTCTGGTCGGTGCCGCCCAGCTCGACGTCGGCCTCCAGCGCCACCGAATCGTATGCCTGCGCCAGCGGGTAGAGCAGCTCGTGCACCGAGATGGGGGTGCCCTCGCGGAAGCGCTTCGAGAAATCGTCCCGCTCCAGCAGCCGGGCCACGGTGTAGCGGGCGCACAGCCGCACCATATCGTCGAACCCCAGCTTGTCCAGCCACTCGCTGTTAAAGCGCACCTGGGTCTTCTCACGGTCCAGGATCTTGAAGACCTGCTGGCGGTAGGTCTCGGCGTTGGCTTCGATCTCCTCCCGGGTCATGGGCGGGCGGGTAACGTTGCGCCCGGTGGGATCACCGATCTTCCCCGTGCCGTCGCCGATGACGAAGTAGACCGTGTGCCCGAGGTCCTGGAAGTGCTTCATCTTGCGGATCAGCACGGTGTGGCCCAGGTGCAGATCCGGAGCGGTGGGGTCGAAGCCGACTTTAACCCGCAGGGGCCGGCCCGCGCGTTCGCACTCGAGGAGCCGCTCGCGGAGGTCCTCTTCGCGGATCAGCTCGGCCAGGCCGCGTTTCAGGTAGGAAATCTGCTGGTCAACGTTCAGCCGGGGCACCTCCCCATTGTACGATTGGAGACTAGGTGGACATGACCGTCGAAGATCGGTGGCAGACTTCCCGCGCTCTGCTGGAACGCGCCCGCAGCTCGCTGGCCGGCGGCGTATCCAGCCCTTTCCGGGCCAAGTTTCCCGTGCCGCTCTACTTTCGGGACGGCTCCGGGTCGCGGCTCGAGGACGTGGACGGCAACCGCTACATCGACTACACGCTGGCCTGGGGCCCGCTGATCCTGGGGCACCGGCACCCGCGGCTGGTCGAGGCGCTGCGCGCGCAGGCCGGGCGCCCGCACGCCTACGGCGCCGAGCACGAGCTCGAATACCAGGTGGCGGAGAAGCTCCAGCAGGTAGTGCCCTGCGCCGAACGCGTGGCCTTCACCTCCAGCGGCAGCGAGGCGGTGCAGATCGCCCTGCGCCTGGCGCGGGCCTTCACCGGCCGCAGCCTGGTCCTCAAGTTCGAGGGGCACTACCACGGCTGGATGGATTCCACCCTCCTGAGCCATCATCCGGCGCCGGATCAGGTGGGGCCGCTCGAGCAACCCAACGTGGCGCTGGAATCGCGCGGGCAGGCGGCCAGCGCGGCCCGCGACGTGGTGGTGGCGCCGTGGAACGATCTGGCGGCCGTCGAGCGCGTCTTCGCCGGACGCGGCGGCGAGATCGCCGTGGTGATCATGGAGCCGGTGCTGTGCAACAGCGGCTGCCTGTTGCCGCGTCCCGGATACCTGGAGGGAGTGCAGGCCATCTGCCGGCGGCATGGGGCGCTGCTCGTGTTCGATGAGATCATCACCGGGTTCCGCATCGCGCTGGGCGGGGCGCAGGGCTTCTACGGCGTCACTCCCGACCTGGCGACGTTCGGCAAGGCGGTGGCCGGCGGCGCGGTGCTGAGCGTGGTGGCGGGCCGCGCGGAGATCCTCGAGCAGTTGTTCACCGCCGGGGTGTCCTTCGGCGGGACCTTCAATGGCAACCCTATGTCGATGGCGGCGGCGCGCGCCTGTCTCGAAGTGCTTTCGGCGGATGGCGGCGCGGCGCTGCGTGAGGCCAACCGCATCGGCGAGACGCTGCGCGCCGAGATCGAG